>JAEUSI010000039.1:0-12989 GCA_016788375.1 Ignavibacteria bacterium
CCAGAATGTTTCGACTGTTAACGGAACCTATCTCGCAAAAAAGTTTTTAATTACTGCAACGCTGAGTTATCTTCTGACTATTCCGCCGTTTCCGACGGTTGCAATTCCCATTGTGACCAGACCGGATACTGTTTACATAGCTTCCGGTATCTGGACGATAAAGGATATTATACCTTCTGTTAATGTGGATTTATCGGCTATCGGATTTCCTTTTTCTTTCTCTATTCCGGGAAATGTCAGGGAACTTACCAGTCCGTCTGTCGGCATAACCGGAAGCATTAATTCTGTTCCTGCAGAATATTCTTTGTCGCAGAATTATCCTAATCCGTTCAATCCGTCAACTATGATTAATTTCTCTGTTCCTCAAACCGGAAAGATTACCATTAAAATTTATAATTTACTCGGAACAGAAATAAAAACTCTAGTCAGCGGGATTAAACAGAAAGGGAGTTATGAAGTTGAATTCAATGCTTCTGATCTTTCAAGCGGAATATACTACTGCAGGATGCAATCAGATAATTTCAGCGATACTAAGCAGATGATGCTGTTGAAATAAATTTATGATGCTGTTCGTTTAATCAGCAGATCGCTGTTTTTTCTTTTACTTTTTAAATACCGGGATTTTATCGGACTGATCAGATTTTATTCCGGTTTTTTTTAATTTAATTTTTATTCTTCAGAAGTTTTCTGAGTAATTCTTCTTTATCTGAAATAATTTTTCTTGTTTGTTCATTCAGACTGCTTTCATTCTTCAGCAGATTTTTCATTTCATTCAATTTAAGTTCTTCAAATATTACCGTTCCGGTTATCTCCTTCAGTTTATCCAAAGTTTCCGAATAACTTTTTCCCGCTGTCATAAGGAATACTGTTTTAAGAAAGTGATACACTGCAAGTTCAATTCCGTTAACGGCATTACCTGTTGCAGTATTGTCAGTCATATCAATCAGTTTCAGGGATTTTGTTATTCCGGAACTGTTCAGATAAAGCTTCAGCAGAGAATTAACTGCATATAAGTTTTCAGGGTTCAGTTCAAGCAGTTTAAATAAATCATTTTCAGCTTTTTCATATTCGTTCAGTCTTAGAAAAAGTTTTGCTCTGCTGAAATATGTATGAGAATCTTTCGGATCCAGTTCAAGTGTCTTATTATAATCTTCAAGTGCTTTTTCGGTATTATTCTGTTCTTCATAGACAAATCCCCTGTTTGAATATGCTTCGGCGTAATAAGGATTCAGATCTATTGCGTAATTATAATCTTTAAGAGCTTTGTCTTTCTTGTTTATTTTATAAAGAAAATTTCCTCTGTTAATGTATGCTTTGGCATTATTCGGATTAAGTTCAATTGCATTGTTATAATCAATCAGCGCTTTGTCGTTAATGTTCAGCTTGTCATATATAATTCCTCTGTTATTGTATGCATTTGTAAGATTCGGATTCAGTTCAATTGCTTTATTGTAATCTGCTATTGCCCTGTCATAATCTCCCAGCTTTTCATAAACTGTGCCTCTGTTATTGTAAGAATTTGCATACTCCGGATTCAGTTCAATTGCTTTGTTATAGTCATCCAGAGCTTTATGCCTTTCCTTCAAATCGTTGTAAACATTCGCCCTGTTATGATAAGCAAGCGCGTAATAGGGATTAAGTTCGATCGCCTTTGTATAGAATTCAATTTTTTTTCTGTCGTTAGTCCCGCTGAAAGCCATATCAAAATACTTTTCCGCTTCACTAAGTTTATCGAAATCAATCTTGTCCTGCTCTGTAGTATCTTCTTTCAGTATGAATTCGTTTCTGAACTTGTTAATAAATGCATCAAGATCATTCTTTTTCTCCCGCGCGTTTTCGGATATATCATTTATAGGTTTTTTGAATTTAACATACAGTTTGCCGACTAGAGTATCAAAGTCATCTATCTGAACAAGAAAACTGTTCTGCGTTTTATTGAGCAGATTAATCACCCTCCAGTGAAGATTCTCGGAATTTTTTGCGCACCAGATCAGGAGAAATTCTTTTTTATTTTTAATTTTTATCTCTTCCAGAACCGACATTACCGAATGATCAGCGCCGCTGTAACCTATGACTATAAGCCCGAGTTTGCCCAGAGCTTCCTTCATTTTTAATTCCATGTTCGGATTCAGACGCGATGTTTCTTCGTTCAGATTCTGAATGTTTTCAAACAGATAATCACCATGAAGTTTTATGATGTTCGGCTTTGTGCTTGTGATTGAAATAAAATCCGCCATTTCATTATGCGAATAAACTCTTGCTTTCTTATCCATATACTTCATCAGCGCCTCATTCAGCAAATCATCGAAATTAGTCGTGAAAATATTATGTATAAGCCCGTGTTGAATGAAATTCGCAAAAAGTATAAAAGCACCGTTGGGGTTTTTATTCTCGATCAGGTCTTCAATGAGTATCTGTCTCTCCCTTTTGTCACCGGAATACTGTTCAAACCAGCTGCCGTAAAGACTGTCCCTGTAGAAATCTTCCCTGAAAATTTCATATAAACAGTTATCAAGTTCTGAATCTTCCAGTCCGGTTTCTGCGCTAATCTTTTCTTTCAAATAATCCGGAATCCTTGCCAGTACATATTTTTTTGTAATATTAACCATGAATTCAGATTCGCGTTCCGAAACAAAAGTTTCATATTCTGATTTTCTTTCTTCGGCGAATTCATTAACTCTTGAGAGGTAATTTTCGAATGATTCGTTCCTGTCCTTTTCAACTGTCAGACTGTCCTCATGTTGTTTAAGGAATGCAAGTTTTTTGCAGATACCGATGACTTCTCCGCCTAGAGGAATTCCGGAAGACTTTGAACATCCTGCCCCTATGAAAAAGCAGTTCAGCGGAATATTCAGCTCCCTGTTTTTCATCAGTACTGCATGCAGTAGAAAACCGAAACTCTTTATTTTTTCCTTTCTTAATTCGAACTTCATAATGACATACGACAATTTACGATAAATTTATGATGAGAAATTAAATTTTAAAGATAAAAGCTGAATATTAAAAAATAAAAGTTGAAAATTTGAATGAATATTATTATTCACAGTATCCGAGATTCAATTTTAAATTAATTCAAATTATAACTTAAGCTGATTACAATTCATTTTCCTTTTATCGTTTAAAATGTAAATTTCATCTGTTACACTATTATGTATTTTTCCGGGTTCTCATTTCATGTATCCATATCTGTATTACGGAACAATTGCTTCAATACCCGTAGCGGCATTGTTCTCTACAATACTAAGGTCTTCCGCATCAACAAAATTATCACCCGTCACGTCTGAAGGAATATAACCGTTCATTCCTGAAGCAGCATCATTTTCTACTCCGCTTAAATCCGATGCATCAACCGTTCCGTCCTGATTAATATCCCCGCTGTAAATGCACCATTTGCCGGACTTCAGGACCTGATTGTTTCCGTATGCATTTGTCTGCGTCGCCTGAAAATCAAAAGTACTTGTGTTTCCATTAATAAAGCTGACAGGAACCGAACTCCATGTCTGAACAGAATTTCTGTGAACAATCTGGATATAGTAATTTCCCGTAAGAGTATGAATAATACTCATTGAAGAATTTCCATCTGAATCAGAATACGCTGTTGCAGAATCCGAGACACTGTAGGGAGAAAATTCATTTCTTAAATATACTTTAAGCGTATCTCCTGTATAAATAACCCCGTTCCACATTCCTTCTATTGCAGTTGTCAGATTTAAAGAAACCGAAGGAATCTCTGTCACACTGAAATTATATGAATTAAAATTTGTATTCTGACTGCTGTTGCCCAGCAACCGTAAATAATAATTTCCGGAAGTGCAGTAACAGGAAATACTGTCCGAACTGCCACTTATGTTTTTTGAAGCAAGAGTATTACCGTTTTCTGACAAAACTGCGAAATTAGTAACGCCGGCACTCACAGATTTAACATACATGGATAATTTCCCTCCTGAGTTAAAATTCACTTTATAAAAATCCGTATCTGAAGTTATCCCGTTTGTCTGCGTAGTGATGAAACCTGCATAAGTATTATTAAATAAAACTTCATAAGCAAAAAGTCTTTTATCAGGTTCATCAAGACCTCTTATCAGTGATTTTGCATCGGATGTTTCCTGTATGTGATTTTTATTAGTAAGTATTGTATCGGAAACTCCTGCAGGTGATGAAGCCGATCCGCTGTAAAGCCACTGTCTGTTAAGCGGAACGGCAAGGTCTGTTCCCAATCCAAGATAATTCGAAGTTATCCATGTGTAAGTAATATTCAGCGGAAGCGGCGCAAGAGGATTATCCGAATTGCTGTTTGAAATTCCGGTAATGGTATCCGTAATAAATCCGTTGCAGTTGATGTCTTTATTGTAATAAGATGATGGAACAACAGTTTCAGAATTGCCGAAAAGATAAGGAGCATTTGCCGAAGAAAAAGAATACCGCATATCTCTTATTGCTTCACTGTTAAAATCAATAGTAGTAAAAGGAATCGAACTTACATTTGTTCCGAGATGAGGAGTTCCGATTGTAACGACTCTCGCAACTTTATGTCCGTTAACCGGGTCATAAGGGTCTATCCACCATTTATGAATTCCATTTTCCGTTCTCTGAAGATATTCCCTTATTGCAAGTCCGCCCATGGAATGTCCTGCAAGGATAACTTTTGAAGCACCTGTAACTCTTAATACAGAATCAATAAAAATTTTCAGAGCATAGCCCTGTTTATATATCGAAGACTGATTACCAGGAGACTGATTGCTTCCGGGTAAAGAATTACTGTAAAGAATAATTCTCGGATCCGGCGGGTTTCTGTTCCAGAAATTTCCGAAGTTTACAGCATAAATACTCGAAGCTGTAATATAGTTGACATAATTTCCGCTTAAATCTTTCTGAGGAATAATTACATCATCGTTATAATTTGTAGTATCGCCTCCTCTGGCGTTAAGAACAGCGCTGAGGACATAGTCAGAACTTAAAATCCAAGATGCGCTCAGCTGAGTAAGTGTCGTATTCCATGTCTGGTCATCGGAATTTAATCCGTGTACAAAAATTACCGGATAAGGAGAATTTGCAGGTTGTGCATTTAATAAATCTGATTTAAGTATCATAAACAGACAAAGTATCAGTAAAATGTTTTTCATATATCTGCGTTGAATTTAATTTTGAAATAACTATAAATTAATTTATATAAACTCTTTTCAATTAACAATTTAACTAATTCACGTTTTTTTAACGAAAGAAGTAAAATTCATACAATTAAAAATAATATTGATGAACGAAAATGTTTATTCTTTTATTACTTCGGATTACAGATTTATAGCTGAAAAGCAGTTTTCTTCAATAACAGAATGCAAATTATGCAAAACAGGCTTATACTTGATTGTAATTGGAAATTCTTTTAATTATTTTTGTAACGGTTTTTAAGCGCGATTGGCGGAACTGGCAGACGCACTAGACTTAGGATCTAGCGGGGCAACCCGTGGGGGTTCGACTCCCTCATCGCGCACTTTAACATATACTTTAAAAAATGCCTTTAAATATTATAAATTTATGACATTTTTTATATGACATTCCGAATCAAAATCTTTTTATGAATACAAAATCATCCTCTAAAAATACCGCCCGCTGTTCTTTCTGCGGAAGAAATGCAGATAAGGTCACAAATATGATAAAAGGACCGGCAGATCACAGCGGAAAAGATGTTTTTATTTGTGAAATCTGCGTCAGCAATGCGATGCAGATAATAAAAAAGAATACAATCTACAGTTCAGCCAAATCTATAAATAAAGTGAGATCCAATCTCACGCCGCAGTCAATTAAGAAATTTCTTGATGAATTTGTAATCGGTCAGGACAGGGCGAAAAAATCTCTGGCTGTTGCTGTTTACAATCATTACAAGAGACTGGATTCAAATGACTTCAATTATATAGATGATGTAGAAATCGAAAAAAGCAATATCCTTCTTATCGGTAAAACTGGAACCGGCAAGACATTTCTTGCGCAGACTCTGGCTAAACTGCTTGATGTACCTTTTGCGATTGCTGATGCAACAACGCTGACCGAAGCGGGATATGTAGGAGATGACGTTGAGTCTATACTTGTTCATCTTCTTCAGAATGCAAACTTTGATCTGAACAAAGCCGAAAGAGGGATTATTTATCTTGATGAAATTGACAAGATCTCAAGAAAGAGTGACAGTACTTCTATTACCAGAGATGTCTCCGGCGAAGGTGTTCAGCAGGCATTGCTCAAACTGCTTGAAGGAACGGTTGCAGGAGTTCCTCCCAAAGGCGGAAGAAAACATCCCGAGCAGGCTCTGATAAATATTAACACAAAAAATATACTGTTCATCTGCGGCGGAGCTTTTGACGGACTAGAAAAAATAATTGAAAGAAGAGTTGCCAAGAGTTCAATGGGATTCGGTTCAGATTTATATTCAAAGGATGATATAGATATGGATGTGATCTTATCGGAAGTTGAGCCGGATGACCTTATTCATTACGGGCTTATTCCTGAATTAATCGGCAGACTTCCCGTAATTACAAGTCTGAATTCAATTGACAAGAAAACGATGCTTTCAATCCTTACTGAACCGAAGAATGCAATTACAAAACAGTATCAGAAATTGTTCAGAATGGAAGGAGTAGATCTTGAATTTACAGAAGATGCACTTGAAGCTGTTGTGGAAGCTGCTATGAAAAGAAAGACGGGAGCGAGAGCTCTAAGATCTATTCTTGAAAATATTATGCTGGATATTATGTATAAGATTCCTTCTAAAGAAAATATTTCCAACTGCATAATCACGCGTGAAGTAATCTCCGAGAAAAAAGATCCGGTGTATCTGAGCAACAACAGAAAAGTCATAGCTTAAACTTTCCTGTTTGCCTGACATACCTGTGGTTTACAATTTGAAACCTTTATATTTTCTGTTAAGTATAATATTAATACTTTTTAATGTCAAAATTAAAATCCTCTATAAAGCAAGATAAAGTTTTTACTGCAAGATCTGATTATCAGAAAAGTCATCTGCACAATATCCGGAATATAAAAAATACTGTATCATTCGGCGGCGGCAAAAAGGCAATAGAGAATCTTCATAAAAAAAATAAACTTCACTGCAGGGAAAGGATAAATCTTTTAATTGACAAGGATTCATACTTTATGGAACTCGGAGTTCTTGCTGCATACGGTATGTATGAAGAATACGGCGGAGCTCCGTCTTCCGGAACGATATTCGGCATAGGAAAAATTCACGGAAGGAACTGCGTGATTGTTGCAAATGATGCTACAGTTAAAGCAGGCGCATGGTTTCCCGTTACATGCAAAAAAAATCTCAGGGCTCAGGAAATTTCCATGGAGAACAGACTTCCGATTATTTATCTCGTTGATTCTGCCGGAGTATTTCTTCCTTTGCAGGATGAGATTTTTCCGGATAAAGAACACTTCGGAAGAATATTCAGGAATAACGCTGTCATGAGTTCTATGGGGATACCTCAGATTTCTGCTATCATGGGTCCTTGCGTAGCCGGAGGAGCTTATCTGCCGATTATGAGCGACGAAGCGCTAATTGTTGAAGGCACCGGAAGTATCTTTCTTGCAGGAGCACACCTTGTTAAGGCTGCCATCGGAGAAGTTATTGACAATGAATCTCTCGGCGGCGCAAAAGTCACGACTGAAATATCAGGAATTACAGATGAAAAAATGGAAAGTGACGAGAAGTGCATTGCAAAGATACGCGAACTTGTCAGTAAATTCGGACATAATGAAAGAGCAGGATTCGACAGAATTGCCGGAAGGGATTCTGTCAGTGATATAAATGAAATTTACGGCGTGCTGCCGGAAGACAGTTCTAAGCCTTATGATACATATGAATTAATCTGCAGAATAATCGATGTTGGTGATTTTGACGAATACAAACCTGAATACGGAAAGACAATTATCACGGGCTATGCTCGGATTGACGGCTGGGCTGTGGGAATTGTCGCTAATCAGCGAAACATAGTCAAAAGCAAATCCGGTGAAATGCAGTTCGGAGGCGTAATATACTCAGACAGCGCGGATAAAGCCGCTCGGTTCATCATGAACTGCAATCAGAGAAAAATACCTCTGGTGTTTCTTCAGGATGTAACAGGATTTATGGTCGGTTCAAGGTCAGAGCACGGAGGAATTATTAAAGACGGAGCAAAGATGGTTAATGCCGTTGCGAACAGTGTTGTTCCTAAAATTACAATTATTACTGGCAACAGTTACGGAGCGGGAAATTATGCAATGTGCGGAAAGGCTTATGACCCGAGATTTATATTTGCTTATCCAAATGCGCAGATTGCAGTAATGGGAGGTTCACAGGCAAGCAATGTCCTGATGGACATTAAAATCGGACAGCTGAAAAAGCAGGGAAAGGAAATTACAGAAGAAGATAAGAAAAAATTTCTTGCGGAAGTTAAAGACCGTTACGACGAACAGACAAATGTACTTCACGCTGCTGCACGGCTGTGGGTGGATGAAATTATTGACCCGAAGGATACAAGAAAAATTATATCTTACTGCATTGAACTAGCCGACAATAATTTCGAAATGAAAAAGTTTAATCCCGGAGTTATACAGACATGAGTTTATTTCTGTGTCAGCTCTGATTGTTTTTACTAAATTTTGATTTCTATTTTTAAATTAAATTTTTTATATTAGCGAGAACAAAAATTTAATTATTACCGACTCACCCAAAGAGTCTGCAAATGTTCAATCCCAAATGGACATTGTTTCTTTGAACTTATTAAACCCCAAAAGATAAATTCAGGAAACCGAATTTTAAACATCTCACAAAAATTTTTTTAAATTTTATTTCAACCTGTTAATGAGGCTGTAATTCTTCCGGATCTGATCTTCTGATATTACTGTTTATGCCGGAAGGAATTGTTTTTTTTGTGCAACCTCTTATTTTTGAAAATTAAAAAATTTTCTGAATGAGAAATAAATTACTGTATTCCCTGTGCTTTACATTTTCTGTATCGTTAAGTTCCATTTCTTACGAAACCGTTTATTCTTCTGTAAAAAGTAATATAAATTTATCTCAGGAAGCCTCATTCGTTAATCCGGGAGTTAATTTCAGAGTATTTCCAGATACTGTTACTCAGGTAGAAACTTCCATTTCAGTTCATCCTTTTAATTCCCAGATTATAGCAGGAGCTGCTGTCACGGACATTTATCCGGGCGGCTATACAACCGGAATATTTATTTCTACTAACGGCGGAAATAACTGGCAGTGTAAGAATGCAATTAAAGATTCAACAGGACTGATTATAACAACTGTAGGTAATCCGAAAATTGTAATAGATAAAAACGGTACAATGATACTTTCTTATATTGCTCCAAATCCGCTGGGAGGCAATAATTTTAAAGTCGGTGTCAGTTATTCCACTAATAACGGATTATACTGGTCAAAAACTGTTTACATTCCCGGAGTTGATACGGCCGATAAGAGTTTTATTACTACAGACTGCATTCAGTCAAGTCCGTATTTCGGAAGAAGCTATATTGTGTATAACGAAAGAAGAGGAATTTACTTTTCTTATTCAACAAACGGCGGTAAAGTCTGGTCGGCAGCAAAAAGAGTCAGCCCGCCGACATATTATCAGAGAACCGGTGCAAGCATTGCTGTCAGCAACGGGGGTGAAGTATACATCACATGGCCGTATACTGTAGAAACAAACAAGTATATCGGCTTTGCAAAATCCACAAACGGAGGAATTAAATGGGATTCGTCCGATACAAAAATTCCCGTCACTCCGGTTAATTCGGATTTCAGAATTAATCTTAATTTAGTCAAACTGAACGGTCTGCCCGTTATCACAGCAGATAACTCCGGCGGTGAAAGAAACGGCTGGCTCTACATAGTATCTTCCGAAAGAGCTGGAAACAATAATCCTGCAACTGACAGCTGTGATATTATTATTCGCTGTTCATCAAATCACGGCGCTACATGGCCATTGAAATTCAGGGTTAATCAGGATATCGGAACATACAAGCACCAGTTCTTTCCAGCAGTAAATGTTGACAATACTGGTAGAATTGAAGTGGTTTATTATGATGACAGAAATACTCCGACCAGAGATTCTTTTCAGGTTTATGTTTCAAGTTCAGAAAACGGCGGTCAGAGTTTTGAAGATATTCTTGTATCTGATCATAAGTTCAAACTGAAACAAATGGTGCCTTCAAAATACCTTTTCGGAATTCCGAGTTATATCGGTACCGGAATAGGAATAGCGTCTTCGGACAATAAAGTCCTGCCGTTCTGGTATGACAATTCAGCAAACGACGAATACCAGGTATGGTGTTCAGTGCTGGAATTCAGATCTCCTTCTTATATAAAAGCTGTCCAGGAAGGTTTTTATAATCCGGTATTCCATAACATAAATTCCTGTGATACTCTTAAAGCATATCTGCGATATTCTGCATCTCCTTACATCATTGCTGATTCAGCCTGCGGAATTATTGATTCTCTGACCTTTACGGGAGAGTTTAATTTTAATAATGCTGTGAACGGAAATTATTACATTGATCTGAAACACAGAAACTCAATTGAAGTATGGAGCAGTGCTCCGGTACCATATTCAGTTTCAGCCGGATTTATTTATGATTTCACTGTTTCATCATCAAACGCATACGGAAATAATCTTGCATTTAAATCGGATATCTGGTGTCTTTACAGCTGCGACGTAAATCAGGACGGAATTTCAGATATTGAGGATATCTCAATAGTTGAGAATGACGCTGCAAATTCTGTTTCGGGTTATATTAATTCTGATCTTACTGGCGACGGAATTGTAGATTCTTCTGATATGATGTATGCGGAGAATAACACGACAAACAATGTATCATCTGTTATTCCGTAATGTTTTTCAGTCTCCTGCAGCTTCTACAATGAATTTGATTTCATTTCCGTCGGAAAACCGGATTGTAAACATTCCGTTAAGTTTCGTCCCGCCGAAAATATTACCGTTGAAGTCTATGCCTGCAGATAGGTTGTCAATACTACCGGAGGATTGTGAACTGAAGTTAATAACCTGCATTGCAACTGCCCTTCTGCCGTCAACCTTACTGCTGTAATAACTGTCTGCTGCGCCGTATTTCCTGAAAGTTTCACATTTCAGCTTTCCGTCTTCAAAACTTATTGTTTCATTATAAATCAAAGGCTTTCTGTCTACATCAGGCGGAGTTAACTCAACTGCGGTACCCCGGAAAATCTTTCCGTTTAAATCCGCGCTTTCTTCCTGTGAAAAAGAAACACCGGCATACAGCAATATCATTATTAAAAATATTTTCTTCATAATCTATTTTAAATATTAAACAAAAGGACGGCTGTAATAATTTTGTCCGAGAAAATTAAAAGCAACGGCAGAATAAAAATTTATTCTGCCGCTTCAGTTTAAATTACATTGTGCTGATGGAGACTCTTTCAACGGTTTTAATTCCTTTTAAAGCTGTTCTGATTCCTTCAAGGTCTTTCAGCTTTCCGAGAAAACCGCAACCAAGGCAGCCGTACTTGCCTTTTGCAATTCCCACGATTCTGGAAATATCTTTGTCAGTAACACCCTTTCCGAGCGAAACCGAGATTCTTCCGAGTTTTAAACTTACTACTGATGCCATAAATTATTTCTCCTTTTGTATGGTGTTTTTAATTTTTTGTATCTTTCCACCACGTTAAAAGATACAATTTTTAATTTGTATTAATTACAGTAAAATTATTCTCAAGCTCAGAGGATACTCTGACAATAAACTTTTCTTTTTTTTCAGAAGGGTATTCTGAATCCGAATAAACAAAATTAAAGACATCGGAAGGCTCATAACAAGTTTCAATAAAAAAATCGTTTTCACTTCCTGAATTCACTTCAATCATGGACAATTCAAATCCGGCAACAAATACAGTCAGTTTATCTATGTCACTCTTAAGATAATTCAGGAATTCCTTTCCGAGTACTTCAATATAACCTGATGTATTATGAACACGGTAATATTCTTTTACTTTATCGTCAAATGCATTTATCTTTTTTAAATAAGCTGAAGTAAAGTTACAGTATCTTGCAAGTTCATCCGATCGCCAGAAATAAATTATATCCTTAAGCACAGTAAGATTTTTCGAACTCAGCACATCTTTAATATACTTTTCGTCTTCATCAGACGGAATATGCTTTTCCTTAAGAATATCAAGAAGTTTCAGCTGTAATGTTTTTAAATCCATTTAAGCGCAGAATATTTGCGAAAGTCTTTTGTATTCGTCTGCTATGGCTTCTTCTCCCATAGCTGGAATTGCTTCGTCAAGAAGTTCATAATTTACCAGTTTAACTCCGCAGTTCTTCATTACAAGAATCTGTTTTGTAAGCTCTATTGTGGAATCCATAACGGTGTCGCAGTGCGCATCAAGCATGAATCCGTCTTCAACGGTACCGTTGGCAATGTGAATTTCTCTTGCTTTTGAGATGTCAATTTCTGAAAGGTATTTATGGAGGTCAAAACCGTGATTGTGTTCGTCACACTGAAGGTTATAAACATCAAGTATAAATCCGCAGCCCGTGTTTGAGGAAATTTTATTCATAAATTCGGATTCGGAATAATCCGAATCATAATCAGGAACAATTCTGATAATATTTTCAAGAAGAAATTCCCTGTCATATCTTTTTATGATTTTAAGAACTCTCTCCGAAATCATATCAACGGTCTCATCAGTTCTCGGAAGCGAAATCATAGTCCCGAGTGTTTTTCCTTCAACCATAATATAACCGAGATGCTCACTGTGCCATTCAAAGTTTATTTCTTCATACAGTGTGTCGAGAAGCCGAAGATACTCTTCAGAATATCCGTCGTATGAACCGATGGACAGACCTACTCCGTGAACTACAATTTTCTTGTAACGGCTTAATTCTTTTATTTCATCCAGTGTCTCACGCGGAATAAACTTTTTTATTCCGTCATTCATCGAAATTGAATCGGGAGTTATTTCAAGATATGATACA
>JAEUSI010000039.1:12999-26739 GCA_016788375.1 Ignavibacteria bacterium
AAAAATGCTTTCCAGCAAAGAAGGGTTTTTGAATTCATAAGTTGCGCCTAAACTTATATTATGCATTACGGTTTTGTTTTGACAATAATAATAAAATTTTTTGTATTTATGTAGATTAAATTTTGTTCGGTTAATTTTTATGATCCTGACGTAATCATATTTCCCTTTTCAGAGCTTCTCTTTCAATTTCAATCTGCTTGATTTTTCTTTCAAGCTTATCAAGCTCTTCCGGCATTGAGTCTATTTCTATTCTTAACTTTGCCGCGGCTTCATCCACAAGATCTATTGCTTTGTCAGGAAGAAATCTGTCCGATATATATCTGTCAGAAAGCTGAGCGGCAGCTACTATTGCACCATCAGTAATTCTGACTCCGTGATGGACTTCATATTTTTCCTTCAGACCTCTCAGAATTGATATTGTATCCTCTACGTCCGGTTCTCCGATAAACACAGGCTGAAATCTTCTTTCAAGCGCCGGATCTTTTTCAATATACTTCCTGTATTCATCAAGTGTAGTTGCGCCTATTGTTCTCAGATCTCCTCTTGCAAGCGCAGGCTTTAGCATATTTGATGCATCGACAGAACCCTGGGCAGCTCCTGCTCCGACAACAGTATGCAGCTCGTCAATAAAAAGTATTATCTCTCCGTTTGATTCCTGAACTTCTTTCAGCACAGCTTTAAGTCTTTCTTCAAACTGTCCTCTGAACTGAGCTCCGGCAACAAGTGATCCCATATCAAGCGCTATTATCTGCTTTGTTCTGAGACTCTCGGGAACATCACCCTGAACTATTCTGTGGGCAAGTCCTTCAGCTATTGCAGTCTTCCCTACTCCGGGTTCTCCGATTAACACGGGATTATTTTTTGTTCTTCTCGAAAGCACCTGAAGCACTCTTCTAATTTCGTCTTCACGTCCGATTACAGGATCGAGTTTTCCTTTTGAAGCAAGTTCATTCAGATTCTTTCCGTATTTAAGCAGTGCCTGATAAGTATCTTCCGGATTCTGGCCAGATACTCTGTTACTTCCGCGAATATCCTTAAGAGCTTTAAGTACATTGTTCTTTGTAATACCCTGTGATTTTAACAGCTCCGATACTGCAGAGCGCTTTGCATCAGTAAGCGCAATCAGTATATGCTCGGTTGATACATACTCATCTTTAAGAGAAATTGCCTCCTTGAATGCGCTCTCGAGAACATGCGTAGTATCGAGAGAAAATGACTGACCCGATGAAGAGCCAGTGACCTTGGGTAATTTTTCAAGCAGCTCTCCGGTTTTAATTTTCAGAAAATCGTCATTTGCACCGAGCTTCTGAAGCGTTGAAGTAACTATACCTTCTTTGTCCTGAATCAATGCAGCAAAAATATGTTCGGGCTCTATCATCTGATTAGAATAGCTTGAAGCTATCTCCTGCGCATTCTGCAGTGCTTCCTGTGATTTTATAGTAAGCTTGTTGAAATTGATCGCCATATATTAACTGATAATTGTTTTTTCCAATATATTCAAATAAATTTTATATGTTTAGTCATTTTGAAAATTCAGGTTTGCAAACAAATATGTTAAATTATTCCGGATTAATTGACTAAAGTCAATTTGTAAATAATCGGTTAATGCTATTTTTGATATAGAATTAATTTCTTAATCTTAAAAAATCAAAACGGAGATACAGTTATGAAAAAATATTTACTGATTCATTTTATTGTTTTTGCATTTCTTTCCGGATGCGGTAAAGATGAAAATCAGAAATCAAAGTCTGAAGGAAATACCGGCAATAAGACGAACGCAGGACAGTCATCTGTAAAAGATGATGTTTCACAGAAAGACATTGCTAAAATTGCGGTCGGATCCCCTGATCATACAGCACTTGTTGCTGCGCTTCAGGCTGCCGGACTTGCGGATGTACTTTCAAATTCAGGACCGTTCACTGTTTTTGCCCCCACAAATGCTGCATTTAGTAAAATTCCGAAAGAGACTCTCGACGAGCTGATGAAGCCGGAAAACAAATCCAGGCTTGCAAAAATTCTTCAGCATCATGTTGCAGTCGCAGTTTATGGTGAAGATTTAATCAAGGACGGTCAGGTTCTAAATATGGTAGACGGAACAAATGTTACCTTTACCAAAAAAGACGGCGCTGTTTATATTGACAAAAGCAAAATCACCGGATCTGTAAGAGCTTCTAACGGCATTGTCTACATTGTTGATGAAGTAATACTGCCAGCTTCGAAATAAGATATCTGAACTTTATGCATATCACTCCGTATACCGGTTTGCTTTATGCATGAAAAAAGAGCCGGAAGAATTTCTCCCGGCTCTTTTATAAAACAGTTATTAAAGTATTTCTTATTTTAACAATGTCATTTTCTTCGTTTCAGTAAAATTACCCGAACTTAAAGTATAGAAATAAACTCCGCTCGGAAGATTTGAACTGTTAAATGTAACAGTATAATATCCTGCGGACATTCTTTCATTTACTATTACAACCGCTTCTTTACCTGAAATATCATATACTGCTAAGCTTACATTTCCATCGGCAGCAACGCTGAAGTTAATTTTAGTTGAAGGATTGAACGGATTCGGATAATTCTGTGACAGACTGAATTCTGATGGTACTCCGATTACAACTTCATTGCTGAGATAATGATATTTATAGTTTCCGTTGTAATCAGTCTGTTTCAGTCTGTAACTGTATTTTCCCGAAATAAGACCTCTGTCGATGAATGAATAGCTGTTGGGCTCTGAAGACGAACCGTTTCCGCTGACAAATCCAATCTTTGACCATTGATTATCCGGAGCATTTTTATCAGCTGATCTTTCTATATCAAAACCTGCATTATCAACTTCAGTTATAGTTGACCATAAAAGTGTGACGTCTCTGTTGTTTACAGATGAAACAAATGAGGAAAGTTCAACAGGAAGCGGAATATCAAAAGCATATCTTGAAATACCGCCGTTATTTCTTACTGCCCACATATATCCGCCGATTGGTGAAAGAGAAATATGAAAATAAGCACCTGGCTGAGTATAATCTGTTGCCCATGAACCGCCGTTGTTTACAGATTTATAAACAGATGAACCTCTAACATAATACCATATGGAGCTGTTACCACCGACGATACCGCCGATGTCTCCCGTTCCGATGGCAGATACATTTGACCATGTTGCTCCGCCGTCAACAGTATAGAGCATTCCTGCATCTCCGCCTGTCATTAATCTGTTATTGTCATTACCCCAGATTGCATATGAATTCGGCAGACCGGCTGTCGCCTGATTTGTGTACGAACCAGTCATAAATTTTATGACTTTTGTGTTGTTTGTTCCGTGCCAGAGGAAAGTTGTAGGAGATGAAGCAAAAAGTGAATTGTTCCAGCCCGCTTCACCCGGCGCTGCTGGATTGTACTGACCGGTCGAATCCCATGTGGAACCGTAATCAAGACTCGTAAAATAAGTCCATCTTCCTCCTACCGGATCACCGACTAAAGCATATTTACCCGGAAATCCGTTGTACTTTTTTATTGCGTCAATAAAACCACCTGCCTGCACAAATGTCTGTGTCCATGTTGCTCCGCCGTCAACAGTTTTATAGACATAAGTATTAGAGGCATCATTTCCTGCGACAAGCGCTGTTGTCGGGCTAATACCTTCAATTGTAAAGAAATCTGCAGAAGAATTAGGTGAGGATGTTAAGCTCCAGAGTGCACCTGAATTAACGGTAAGCAAAACCTTGCCTCCTTCGCCGCAAGCCCAGACTGCACTGTTGTCTACAGCTGATACTGAATAAATTGTGGATGTGATACCTGAAGTTTGTTCGCTCCACTGAGCGGATGAAATACCTGTTAAGGTAAAAATAAATAAAAAGAAGAAAATAATTTTTTTCATTCCTGTCTCCCTGTTTAAAAAGTTAAATTAAAAAAATGTTACTTAGACTAACCGTAACTAACTTAATAAATACAGCAGTAATAATCAAGTTACGGAAGATATTAACCGGAATTCCGCCTGTACTCATATTATAGAATACGTTAGATGTTTCGATTACAGTCATTATCTGAGAGCAGCAATTTTATCACAGGAGTGTTTATTTTCCGATTGTCTTATGAAAATTCGATATTTATTTATTTTCATAAATCATTCAACAGTTTTAAATTAATTTGGAAGGCAGTGCAATTTTATTTCAACTGAACAAAATTTGTATGTTGAATTATTTAAATTATTTTTTAAACTTGCAATCAAATAAAACCCACAGCAATAACCCACAGAGCTTTACCCCACATGCATTACAGTTATAAATTGATCACAGATAATTTTCTGTTTTATTAATAATTCATGAATATTATCAATCTGTGAACAAATAATATCCCTAAGTTTAATCAGATATATATCCCGAAAGTCTAATTAAAGGCATTACTGAATCAATGTTTTGAAGGAATAAATTTTATTCTATTCATTACATTCAATTTAAAAAATGTAAGCGGTAATAAAAAAATAAATTAATTAATTAAATCCAACAAAATGAAAAATCTATCTACACTTCTGTTAATGATGATTCTGATAACTTCGGGAATATCATTTTCACAGGACAAGCAGGACTGGAAGTACATGCATCCAACTTCTCAAAGCAATTTATTGAGAAAAGTTAAGATGATTGATGAAAGCAACTGGGTCGCTAACGGCGGAAACGGAGTTTTCCAGCATACATCAAATTCCGGTGCAAACTGGTATTTTCAGTTTTTTGCAGGAAAAGTAAACTCTTCCACTTTAGCAACTGCACAAACTTATGATAACTGGTTTTTTGATCAGAATACCGGCATAGTTGTCGGAGATCAGGGTTACATCGGAAGAACTGTCAACGGCGGAGTTACATTTGACACTGCATATTCTTATCTTGTTCCGGCAAATTCAAGATGCTGGTCAATCTGGTTTGCAGATGCAAATACCGGATTCATCGGCGCCGGCAGTCAGACTTCCTTTACAACTCATATTTTAAAAACAACGAATCAGGGACTGAACTGGTCTGTTGTTTACAGCGATGTTACTGGAAGCACAAGTTACCTCACATCACTCGGAGGTGCGGATGCAAACAATGTCTGCGCTACCTGGGGTAACGGAACATGTGTCAGGACTTCTGACGGAGGAAGCACCTGGTCTCTTAATACTGGACAGTTTCCTACAATAATGAACAGTGTCAGTTTTTTAAATTCTACTACCGGATTTTCTGCGGGAAGCGGAGGGAATATTGCAAGGACTACAAACGCCGGACTGAACTGGACTTCAATGCCTACTCCTCAGACAGACTGGTCTTATTTTCAGGTAAAAGTTGTTTCTGCCTCGGAGGTTTATGTTGTCGGAGATCCAACCTATCTGTACAAATCTACAGATCTGGGTGTTACCTGGTCTGCATTACCGATATACGTTTCCGGACCGGCTGTAACTTTCATCTGGTATTCGCTTGATCAGTACGGATCAACTTACGTTTTATCCGGTGATTACGGACAGGTTGCAAAATCAACAGACGGCTGCGCTACATGGACAGCTCCGGGATATTTTCAGCTCTCTACTGCATTAATGTATGATATTACGACAGTTCCTGGAACAAGCAAATACTGGACAGTCGGTAGACCTTTCGGATCAACGACAACAAAGGAGATTATGTATTCTTCCAACAGCGGAGCAAACTGGACTACTTATGACGTCGGCGTAACAGGAGATTTCTTCTCTATCTCAATGATAAATGAAAATACAGGCTACATCAGCGGACAGAATAATAGAGTAATGAAAACAACTGACGGAGGAGCAAGCTGGTTTGCAAAGACCGGACCTTCCCCTGTTTCAACATCACAGTTATATACATGTGAATTTATAGATGAAAATACCGGATGGGTATTTGTAAATTTCTCAACTGTTGCAGGAGGTAATGTTTTCAAAACAACCAACGGCGGGGACAACTGGTCACAGTATACTACAGGTGCTGCAACAGAAAGTATTTATGCGGCAGATATGGTAGATGCAAATACAGGCTTCTGCGTAATGAATACATCTAACAGACCGATTTACAGAACAACAAACGGCGGTGTAAACTGGACCGGCGCAACAACCACAGGATTCACGGGAAGCATAAGAAGCGTTACGTCTCCCGACGGAATCACGGTTTATGCATGCCAGACTTCGGGAACTTCAAGAGTTGCCAAATCTACAAACGGCGGAGTCAACTGGACTCTTATTACATTGCCTGCGACAGTTGACTGCAACAGTATTGATTTCAAGGATGCAAATACAGGTTATGTAAGTGGCAATACGGTTACCGCTGTCTGCAGGACTACAAACGGAGGATTAAACTGGACTGTTCAGAATACTCATGCAATTACCGGTGTAAAGGTATATGTTACTCAGGGCGATACAGCCTGGACTCTCGGCGGTAATACTGCAATAACAAGATTCACAGGTACTAATTCGAACATGCTGAAGTTAAGCCTGAAAGTAATACAGGAAGGCATGTATGATCCCGGCACTAATACTCTTGCTAGAAATGACAATGTAAAAGTTTATCTGAGAAACAGCTATCCGCCTTATGCAATAAAAGATTCTGCAACTGCTGTGATTGACTCGGCTACTCAGACGGGTTTGTTTACTTTCTCAAATGCAACATCAGGAACTTATTATCTTGACGTAAATTACTTCAATTGTCTTGAAACCTGGAGCAAGTCCGGCGGTGAGACAATGTTTGCCGACGGATCCGTTTACAGCTATGATTTTACGACTGCTGCTTCAAAAGCATACGGAAATAATCAGATTCTCAACGGTACGAAATATTGTATGTACAGCGGCGACGTGAACAAAGACGGTATTATTGATGCTACGGATGTAAGCATGGTTGAAAATGCTGTCCTTGCAGGCGCAACAGGCTACATTCCCGAAGATCTTAACGGTGATTATTATACTGATGCATCCGATCTTTCGATCTGCGAAAACAATACGGGTGTTTTAATAATAACTCCGTAATAATCCGGAAGGAATTTTTAATTTATTATTCAGAGGGCTGCTAATCTGCAGCCCTCTTTTTTTATGCACATAAAAGATTTAATGACTGATTAATTTTTTTTAAATATTTTTTTAATGCTTAAAGTCATACTTTGCATTGTTTAAAAATGACCGCAGTAGAATTTATAAATATCACGAAGAAATTCGGAAGCTTTTTTGCTAACAGAGACATTTCCTTTTCTGTAGAAAAAAATACTGTTCACTGTATTCTCGGAGAAAACGGCGCGGGAAAAACCACACTGATGAAAATCCTCTTCGGAATGTACAGACAGGATTCCGGTTCTCTGAAAATCTCCGGAGAAGACATCAGATTTAATTCTCCTCATGACGCGATTGCAAAAGGAATAGGAATGGTTCATCAGCATTTTATGCTTATTGACGACTTTACAGTCATGGAAAATATTATTCTGGGAAATGAAATCACAAAAGGAATCCGGATTGATTTTGATAAAACAGCAGGCATCCTGAACGAACTTATCTCAACTTACAGTTTAAATCTGGATATTAATAAGAAGATTTCCGAAATAAGCATCAGCGCTCAGCAGAAGACGGAAATTCTCAAGCTTCTTTTCAGGAACTCTGATATTCTGATTTTTGACGAACCCACAGCAGTGCTTTCTCCGGCTGAAACTGACGAGTTCTTTAAGATTATCGGAAAATTCAAATCTTCGGGAAAAACTATAATTTTCATTACTCATAAATTAAACGAAGTAAGGAAAATCTCGGATAAAGTTTCTGTGTTGAGAAGAGGAATGCTGGTTTATGAATCATCTAACGAAAACAGGAATCTCGATCTTAATATACTGAGTCAGGCAATCGTCGGTGAAACTGTAGTGAAAGCAAATACTGAAAAAGCTGATATAGTATTTCCCGGTAATGACGGCAGGAATGCAATCAGTCTCAGAAATATTTTTCTTAAGAAAGATAATGTCAGCAGGCTAAAAGGATTAAATCTGGATTTGTATAAAGGTGAAATTCACGGTATCTGCGGTGTTGAAGGAAACGGACAGAATGAAATTATTGATATAATTACCGGTCTTGAAACTGAATTCGAAGGTGAGTTCAGTAATCCCGGCTGCAGTATTTCTCTCGTTCCGGATGACAGGCTGAAGAAAGGAATGATCAGCGAATTCACCATCGGCGAGAACATTATTCTGAAAAAAAAGAGCAGTAATTTTATCAGCGAAAGGCTTCTTGACAGAATATCGACCGAAACTGCAGAAAAATATGACGTGAGAGTTTCGGATATAAAATCAAATCTGAGTTCCCTCTCCGGCGGAAATCAGCAGAAAGTGATTTTCGCGAGAGAGACAGAGCTTGAAAGTGACGTCATGATTTTTTCCCATCCGACAAGAGGAGTTGATATTAATGCAACTGTATTTATTCATTCGAAAATCATAGAGCAGAGAAATAAAGGCAAAGCCGTGCTGCTGATATCTTCCGATCTTGATGAACTCTTTGCACTCTCCGATAAAATCAGTGTTATTTACAACGGCGCAATTGCCGGGACATTCGGAAGTGAAGAGCTTTCTAATTTCCGTAATGAAGAACTGATTCGGAAATCTGATGAATCAACCGGAAGCCCGCTTTCCGACAAAATCGGTAAACTTATGATCGGAATAAAAACGGAATAGCTGATGAATACTAAATTCAGGATTAATTTAATTTCAATTTCACTCTCGCTGATTTCAACTTTGCTGATTGTTTTTGTATTCCTTCTTATTTTAAATAAAAATCCATTCGAAATATTTTCAGTTATATTCACGGAAGTCTTTGCAAGCGGATACGGTATCGGGCAGACCTTGTTTAAGGCTACTCCGCTTATTATCTGCGGTTGCGGGCTTGCTGTCTGCTTTCACGCTTCTCTGTTTAATATCGGCGCTGAAGGTCAGCTCAATGCAGGTTCATTTGTAATTGCGCTTGTAGCACTAAAAGCCGGCAGTCTCCCATTTCCCATTCTGTTTATTTTATGCATTGTCTGCGGGTTTGTTGTGAGCGGAATTACCGGAATTATTCCCGCTTACATAAAAATCAAAAAAGGCGTCAGCGAAGTTATCACGACGATTATGCTTAACTTCATTATCCTTGCTCTTGTAAATTATTTCCTCGTGGATTTTTTTGCGGTTAAAGCTACGATGCATACCGAAAAAATCGCCGACAGTAACATGCTGATGAAATTCTCGGATATATTCCCTTTCTTCGAAGGCTCTTCGCTTAATATGAGTTTTGTGATTGCTTTGCTGCTGGCATTTGCTTCCTATATTTTTATTTACAAAACAAAGTTCGGATACAAGCTCCGCGCCGCCGGTTTTAATGAAACGGCTTCAAGGTATATCGGAATTAATATTAACAAAGTAATTCTGCTTTCCTTCTTTACCGGCGCGGGAATTACTTCTCTTGCAGGAATTAATTACATTTTCGGATACAAGGGATTTTACGAAATGGGATTCTCAAGCAATGTCGGATTCACCGCTATTGCAGTTGCACTGCTTGCCAGGAACAATCCGCTCGGAATAATATTTTCTTCATTGCTGTTTGCAGTTCTTGATTACGGCGGATTATCTGTTAATCAGCTTGTTCCGAAAGAAATAATGCTTGTGGTTCAGGGAATAATTATACTTTCCATACTTGCCGTCGACAGAATAGTTAAAAGTTATTTTGAGAAAAGAGGGATTGCCTGAATGGAATTAATTTCATCCGTTATATCGCTTACATTTCTTGCGCAGGTCTTAAGACTGATGACTCCTTATTATCTCGGCGCAAGCGGCGCTAATTTTTCCGAAAGAGGCGGCGTCATTAATATTGCCATTGAAGGTTTTATGAATCTTGCAGCTTTCAGCTTTGTGCTGTTTTCCATTTTAACCGGAAATGTAACGGCAGGATTTATCTGCGCGGTTTTAATTAATCTGCTCTTCAGTCTTTTCTTTTCTTACTTTACAGTTAAGCTAAAAATTAACCAGATTGTTACAGGCGTCGGATTCAATCTTCTCATTGCAGGTCTGACTAAATTTCTGCTTGTTTATATTTTTAACAGTTCAAGCAATACTGAAAGATTCGAAGGTATTCCCGATCTTGAGATTTTTAAAGGCATTCCTTTTGCCGGAACTGTTCTGTCTGACTATATGACAATATTCTGCTTTGCATTAATTTTTATTTCGGGATTTGTTCTCTTCAGAACAAAATACGGTCTCAGGCTCCGCTCTGCCGGAGAAAATCCTTACGCTGCAGAAAGCCTCGGAGTAAATGTAAGACTTTACAAATTATCCGGAATACTTATCAGCGGTTTTCTGAGTTCGCTTGCGGGAATCTGGCTTGCTTCAAATCAGAATTCATACAGCGACGGTATGATTGCCGGCAGAGGTTACATTGCGCTTGCCGCCATGATTATCGGGAAATGGAAACCCGTGAATATTTTCTTTGCATGTCTTATTTTCTCCGCTTTCGAAGCGCTTGAAATAACTTTGCAAATTTCAGGAACGGATTTTCCTACTCAGCTTATTCAGATGCTTCCTTATCTGATTACCGTTTTAGTTCTTGTGGGCTTTATAGGCAAAACAAAACCTCCGGCTGCAGACGGAGTTCCTTATTAAATCTCAGGAATATCTTTTGTCAACATTCCAGTAAAGCTTTTTCTTAAGTGTGTGAAAGTAAGAATAGTTTTGTTTCTTTATAACTTTTATTCTGAAGTTTGCTTTACTGACGGTTAATTCGGAAGGGGTAATGATTTTTGCTGAGCGTTGACCGTCAGCAGTAATTCTCGCAATTCCCCTGTTCGGAAGCAATATTCTTATATTCCCTGTGTCAGGCACAATGATCGGTCTTACATTGAATGTATGCGGCGAAATAGGCGTGATTACAAATACATTGCTGTCGGGATTTACGATAGGTCCGTTGCATGACAATGAATATCCTGTTGAGCCGGCGGGAGTTGAAACAATAATTCCGTCTGAAATACATCTGAATACTTTTTCATCTTCGTAATAAGTTTCTGTTTCCACCATCCTGATCGAATCGCTTTTATCCACAACAATGTCATTAAGCCCGAAATGAACCTTGTTCTTATAAACTGATTTTAGCACAACCTGTTCGGTAATTTTAAATTTTCCTTTAAGAAGTTTCGGAATAAAGTCCGTGTATTCATCCGGGCTTATTTCAGAATAAAATCCGAGCCTCCCAAGATTTATTCCCAGTATCGGAATATTTTTGTCACCGACAAGTCTGGCTGTATTGAGAAATGTTCCGTCACCTCCGAGAGAAACTATAAAATCCGCATTCTGAAGAATCTGATTTACTGTTGCAGCATGTCTGCTTTGATCAGCTTTCAGAATTTTCAATAAACTCCTGTCAATTAAAAATTCAGTTTTAATCTTTTCAAGAAATTTAATCAGGTTAAAAAGCAATCCCGATACTTCCGGCTTTGAAATATTTCCGAATATCCCGAGAACAGTCGTGTCTTTTTTATTCATTGCTGATTATTCAACGTTTTAATGAGGTATCTCTTCACCGATGCCGTCAGTATCTTTATCTTTATTGCTGTCGTCAGCGGTCTTTGTATCGTCAGTGATCTGATCATCTTTAATTTCCGTTTTTTTCCCTGAATTAATTTTGTCTTTTTCTTCCACAAAGTTAAGTTTCAAATCAGCTATTACCTGATCGAGAAACCGTGACTCATCTCCGGAAATGTTATTCTTTGTTTTTTCCTTCAGCATGTCAAGCATATCTATTGTCATCTGAGCTCCTTCGAGATCGGTCTCTGTTTTATTTGTAACAGGATTTGTCAGTTTGCCGAGCTGCATCATTGTCTGCATCTGGAAACTATATATAAGAGAAAGAAAAATCTGTTTGTTTTTATCTTCTGTCATATCTTTTTTAATTTTTACAAATATAGTTAATTTTAAAAACCGTTTATATTCAAAAGTTGATGCCGTTTTGCCGAAAGATTAAACTTTTGCCTTCCCTGCTGTATTCTTTATCACAAAAGGAACAGCCATCAGGAAAAAGAAAACCGTCATTACTTCATGATCACCGAAACTCCATTCAAAAAATCCTGATATCTGAAATGATATCATTGCAAGTATGCTTCCTAGTATCAGCATTTTTCCTGTATTGTCTTTAATTTCTCTGTAATATTTAATCTGTCTTAAGAATACAGTCAGGAATATTCCGGTAAAAGAAATGAAACCGAATATTCCCGTTGTGGCAAGAATCATGATAAAGTTGTTATGAAGATGAACTCCTTCGCCCGGCGTATCCGGAGTCTTATATGTACTGTATATTTCAAGAATATGAGAATCCGCCACGCCTGTAAAAGGATGATCGGCAAACATTTTCAGTCCTGTTTCCCACATTGAAATTCTGGATGAATTGCTGGAATGTTTCAGGTCAGTCATGCTGCTGAATCTTTTTGTTAATCCGGCAGGAAGGATCAGCCATGAAAGAATTATCACAACAAGAAAAGCTGCTAGAAATTTTCTGTTAACAGTAATACCGTAAACAACGAAACAGACAAACATTGCCAGAAAAACATTTCTCGATTGTGTAAGAATCATTGATATAAACACAGGAAGTAAAATCAGCATCAGATACTTTCTGCTTACCGGAAAATTTTCCTTGATAAAAATCATCGGAAATACAGAGAGAAAGCTCAGCATTTTAATCTCGCCTGCAGTCAGCGGATAATTGAAATAATCAATTCTTATTTCGGAGAAAGGCATTTCGTTAACCATTCCGCCGAACAGCATTGCGTAACGGATTAACTCGACTATTGATATTACCGAAACTACGCTGATATTTATAAACAGGATTTTCTTCAGCGCGTCAAAATCCTTTATCTTAATTACGGAAATGTAAAATATCAGAAACAACAGAAGTCTCTTGAGATTGCTGAATGCTCCGTCCGGATAAAGAGCAAAGAATCTTGAAAGTATTTCAAAGAATATATAAAGCAGGACAAAGATGTTAAAATACTTCAGCTCTCCCTGCAGTAATTCCGGAATTCCGGAAGTGCTTTTTGTAATTATCTGAATTAGAAATATCCCCAGCCAGATTCCGAATGCAATCGACGAGACTGCTATGGAAATGCTTACAAACGCTATCTGAATCGTTAGAAATATTAATATCAGAGTATCAGACAGTCCGGAATATTTTTTTAATTTGTTATTCAAATATTTTCCTGATTCTTTTTGTTAAGGGATGAAGGAATATAATTATCTTTCTCAGCCAGTCGGGATTCTGCTTTTCTAATCCGGCATCAAAGTCCCATTTGCTCTGAGAAATTCTTTCTTTCATCACTCCGGGATGTGTACCTATAAACTTTTTCAGGTTACCGAGATCATCATAATTCTGAAATCCCGATATTTTCTTTTTTGCTTCATCTCCGGAATTGTAAAGCAGTTCAAAGTTCCTGCGCTTGTTTAGCAGTTTCTCCGGAGGTCTTACCCAGCCGTAATGATAAATGCATGCGTTAATATCCGTCTGTCTAATCCTGCTCCCGTCTCTGTGCCTGAAATCCATTGCATCACCCCATGAAACAATGTTTTCATTTCTTCTGATAATACGGGATTCTTTTATATACCAGTTCCTGTAATTATCCTGAAAATAATCATAGCTTCCGTAAAAATGTTTATATCTGAATCTGAGTCCTTCAGTCTTTGTATTATCTTTATACAGTTTCATCTTACCGTAAACTTCGTCGTGATATTTCTCATGCAGCA
>JAEUSI010000003.1 GCA_016788375.1 Ignavibacteria bacterium
AAATGAAAAAAGATTGTTTAAATAATTTGAACACTTTTTAAACCAAAAATTCACAAAGCATTTCTATTATCATACAAAAAAGAATTCAAAAACTAGAATAACACCGCAAATTAACTGATTCCAACAACATTAAAATTAAACTTTCCTCTTTAACAAGAGCAACTTCAAATCACCAAATTCAAAATAATAAATCAGCTTTTTTCAATAACAAGTTTTACTTGTTCTGTTTCATCAGAACCTGTTTTCCGCGATAAATTCCATTTTGAAATTAACGGTAAATATGATTTTATTAATGTGGGCGCTGTTAATGACAGTAATCAAATTAATGCCAAAAGCGTTCCTGCAGGACTGATCAGACTTCTGAAAGCATATCCGGATTTTCTTGATTCAGCGGACGAAAATTCCCTTTACTGGAAAGACGGAACTGTGATGATTTATGATGACGGTATTCAGGGCAAATCACATGACGAGATGCTTGATGATCCTGATATTGAAGATATGATGTCTCAGGAATATGAAAAAGGAAGCGGGTGGAGCAGTCCACCGGAAGAAAATTTTGAACCCGGCAGAATCAGATATGAACCATTTTTCAAAAAAATGTACGGCTCGGATGCAACAGATGTAAGCAGGAATATTGTCAGTATAGAATGGGCTGACGGCAGCGTGATTCAGTTCAGCAGCATTAACGGAGCAGCTGACAGTCTGGCAAAAGCAGCAGAAGAACTCTCCCGGCTTCCTGCGGAATTTCAGAAATATCTTAAAAACATCGGAGGTACTTTTGTCTGGAGGAATATTGCCGGAACTGACCGCCTTAGCAATCATTCATTCGGAACAGCCATTGACATAAATACTAAATATTCGGATTACTGGCAGTGGAACAGGAATATGACTTATTCAAACCGTATTCCTTTTGAAATTGTGGAAGTTTTCGAAAAATACGGATTTATCTGGGGCGGAAAGTGGTATCATTATGACACAATGCATTTTGAATTCAGACCCGAGCTTCTTCAAAACTGATATAAAAAAGAGAGACTGCATTTTAAGGCAGTCTCTCTTAATCATTATTTCTGTTTATTCTACCGGCTGTTACTTCAGAAGAAGCATTTTCTTTGTTTCGGTAAAATTGTTTGTTTCAAGTTTGTAGAAATAAGCACCGCTCGGTAAATTCGCCGCATCAAATCGTACTTCATACGTTCCCGCCTGTACATTTGCATTCAGCAGGATTGAAACTTCTTTTCCGGACATATCATAAATCTTCATACTTGCAAAACCTGCCGAAGGCAATGCAAATTTTATGTTTGTCGACGGATTAAAAGGATTCGGATAATTCTGCGACAGGCTGTAACTTGAAGGAATTTCCGAATTGTAATTTACAACCGATACAAGCGTGTTGTATTTGGTTTTTGCAGCGATTGCATTTGCCTTCAGATCATTCAGATTATCACCGGCTATAAGTGCAAAAGCGATTGTGATTTCACCGCCTGCAGGAATTGTATACGGACCGCTTCCGAGAACGTTGGCAACATCTCTTCCGGCTGTGACACCTGCCTGAGTTCTGCCGATACCCGACGAGAGCGACTGAAACTTTTCCGTATCGGTAAACCCGTCATAGATGCCCCAGGGATTACCTGCAATTGTATTGTCGTTATCAATAGCCCAGTAAGAAGGATTATTGGATGAAAGAAGAGACATGCCGGCGTATGTTGCGGGATTATTGTCTGTTCTCCAGATATAACCCATCTGATTTACGGCATCCCAGTCTGCTTTATTCAGATCGCCGTTGGCACCGATATCCCAGTCTCCGAAAAGTCCTGCATAAAAGTTGCTTACGGGACTTGCTGTCGTATTTTTGATTCTGTATTTCATTATAATATAATCTTCATCTGCCGCTGCGGTAAATGCATAACTGCTCATGGTGATTTCAATGCCGATCTTTGTCGATCCTGCACCGTCATCATTGTATTTTGCATTACCGTCCTGATTTGAAATAACTCCCGGCTGCGTAATCTGAAACGGTAAAATGTTTGTAAAGTCTGCATTCTGAACTGCCTGATCACTTCCTCTTACAACATCGGAAACTTTTGTCCCGGATACTGCGCAGATTAGTCCGCCTTCAAAAAGTATGCTTGCTCCGTTATTGTATTTAAATCCGATTCCCTGTGTGTTTGAGGAATAATTATTATAACCGAAATTTCCCCTGCCGTTAATTGTAGTTGCAATTTTATTGATATTCATATCAAAGTAACTCGGATTTACAACCACTGAAAAATATTCAAAATCAGTATAGGTTCCGTCAGTATATGTAACTTTGAATTCGACAATTGTATTTACGGCTGCTGCTGCATTTACTTTTACCCTGTAAGGATCAGAATTGTTGTTAGCATTCCCGAGAGTAGCAATTGCACCCAGGACTGCATTTCCGTTAAGGATTGTTACTGCGGTTGAAGTTGTGGTAATAACTGCTGAAACATTGGTTGTCGGATCCAGATAATTTACAAAAGTTCCTGCAATTCTCATTGTATCATTCGGCTGAGGGACGTTGTTGTTGCCGTCTGTAACTGTATAAGCATTAAGCCTGACAGAAGGTGAATTTACCGTCAGCGCTCTGAACATATTTATTCTTCCTTTACCGAGTCTTCCGGCATATGAAGGATTTATTCCGTCAATATTGTCGCAGGTCACTCTTACTTTTTCACCGACCTGAATTGCATTATATGAAGGGAAATGTGACTTTACTATTGCACATGTTCCTGCAGCAATCGGAGAAGCCATTGATGTTCCGTCCCAGGTTGCATATGAATTATTCCATAATGTACTGTAAATGCTTGAGCCCGGAGCGCATACATCGATTGTGCTTCCGAAATTTGAAAATGAAGATCTGATGTCAGATGAATTTGTTGAAGCTACATTCAGTACATATTTGTAACTTGCCGGATAAAATGCGGCGCTTGAGCTGTTATTACCTGCCGCACATACAACAAGCGAATTTTTATTGACTGTTGCATATGTTATCACATCCTGTTCAAACTGACCGCCGGCTGGTCCACCCCATGAACAGTTGATTACTGCGCATCCGTGATCTGCCGCATATTTAATGCCTTCATAACCCGTAAGAATATATCCTACTCCTCCGGGACCTCTTGTATCATTGTCAGCAGAGCATTTTACAGGAAGAAGCCGGCACTTGAATCCGGTTCCGGCAACTCCTGTTCCGTTATTGGTGACAGCAGAAGCATCGCCGGAAACATGCGAACCGTGATCATTGTTCGATCCCATAATCATGGGATTATTGTCGCTCACTATAACATTATAATCTGCACCGGCAAGATCCCATCCCCTGAAATTGTCAGTATATCCGTCCGCGTCATCGTCTATTCCGTTAACCGGATCTGCATAATTGTTTTTAATGTTGGCAGCCAGATCCGGATGATCCCAGTCTGTCCCCGAATCAACAATTCCGATTACAACATTCGTATCACCCTGTTGTAAATCCCAACCCGCAGGTGCCTGTATTTTATTAATGTAATACTGTGAGCCGATAGACGGATCATTCGGAGTAAAAGAAAAACTCTGTATATATTTCGGCTGAGCATATTCAACTTCACCGGTATTATAAATTATATTGACGGCGTCTTCAATACCCGTTTCCGAACCGTATTTTAAAATATATATCAGAGAAAGGTCAGACATCTTTTCGCCTGACGGCGTAAAATCCTGAACAGGTTTTACCGCGTCTGCAAACATTTTACTTACGCCTGCATTAAGCACTGACAGCGCATTAACAATATTATCATTGTTAATTCCCGTCAGTCCGGCATTGTTTCTGTTTCTTTCCTTTAACTTAAAAATTACTGTATTTGGCATATAATCTCTGTCAGTGAGATTTTCAGCCAATTTAAAATATGTATTTTTTCCTTTCGGAGAATTTTTTAAGTCATCATGATTTTTAAATGAAAAGAAAATCGCAGAGACTGCAAAGATGAAAAGAAAATAACTGGTAAATCTGATCTTTTGTTTCATTTTTCTTTTTTTGATTATTGAATAATGTTTTTAATTTTATGTGTTATGTGTTAAGTTCGCTTTCGGCGAAGAAGAATGCAACCTCGGCTTTGCCGTTTTCTTCCGAGTCAGAGCCGTGAACAGCATTTTCTGATTTTGAAGCCGCATAAAGTTTTCTGATTGTGCCTTCGGCTGCCTCTTCGGGATCAGTAGCACCGATTAGTTCCCTGTAATCTGCAACAGCATTATCCTTTTCGAGAGCAATAACGACTACCGGTCCGGAAGTCATAAACGAACAAAGCTCACCGTAAAAAGGTCTCTCCTTGTGTATTTCATAAAACTTTCCCGCGGTTTCATTTGAAAGTTTTGTCATTCTCATGCCGAGAATTCTGAAACCGCTGTCCGAAATTTTCTGAATAATATTACCCTGTAAATTCTTTTTTACTGCATCCGGTTTTATAATGCAGAGTGTTCTCTGAATCAATTAACTAATCCTTTCTTTTTATTGGTTTTATATTTTGGAATATTAAGTGTGTTATGATTTAATACCCGACACTTCCTTTCGGAGGTTCCTGTGTTTCAACTGAAGTTTCCGACGGAGCCGAGTAATGAAAAATACTGCACTTCTTCTGACTCAGTTTTTTTATCAGAAGATCGGTTGTCGAAGGACATGTGCCGTTGCTTTTAAGACCTGAAATCATGCATACGCTTGCTTCTTCTACTCCGGGAGGCATAAGAAAATATTCAACCGGAAAATCAAAATCATCGTCTGAATATAAAAGCTGCATAAACTTTCCCCAGATTGGAGCTGCCGCTTTTCCTCCCTGACCGTATGCTCCGCCGAATTTAATCCTAGCATCATCAAATCCGAGCCAGACTCCAGCAACAAACTGAGGCGTGTATCCGACAAACCAAGCATCGGTGTAATTCTGTGTTGTGCCTGTCTTTCCGGCAGCAGGTCTGTGAAAATACTGCCTGATGCTTACCGCCGTTCCGTAATCAATAGTTCCTTCCATCATGTCGCTCATTATAAATGCAGCTTCCTCGCTTAATACTTCCTTTGTCTCGGGATGCAGTTCTTCTATGACCGAACCGTTTCTGTCTTCTATTTTTAATATTGCAATCGGCTCAACCCATATTCCTTCATTTGCAAATGTTCCGAAAGCATTCGTCATCTCAAGAGGTGTTACTTCTCCAGCTCCGAGCGCAAGCGAAAGTACATTCGGAAGTTCTGAATTTATTCCCATTTTATGAGCAGTCTCAATCACCTGATCCATCGGAGCAAGATCCATTGCTGTTCTTACGGCTATGACATTTATTGATTTTGCAATCGCATCCCTCATCGAAATGCTTCCGCCGGTTCCGCCGCCTTTCGGTGACCAGACAGTACCTCCTATGTTTACCGTTACCGGATCGTTTGAAATCATAAACCCGGGAGAATATCCGTTGTTAATCGCCGTTACATAAACAAAAGGCTTAAACGAAGATCCTGGCTGTCTCTTTATCTGTGTAACATGGTTCAAACCGTATTTGAAATTTGTATTCGGATTAGCTCCTACCATTGCTTTAATCTCTCCGGTTTTCGGATTCATTACGACAAAGCCTACCTGTACTGTAGAAGTAAGAGATTTCACGGAATCAATAAACGATTTATCATTCTTCATCTTATCGTAAATCCTGCCCCTGTCCTGCTCTGTCTTTGCTTTCTTATATGCTTCAGACTGCTTTATGTTTTTGTCAACTGCATCGGCAAGTATATTCCTGTTCGCATTCCAGTTCCAGTAACCGTTAAATGATTTCTGAAACGGTCCCATTAATGTCTTTACGGCATCTACTGCATGTTTCTGAAATCTCGAATCAAGAGATGTGTAAACCTTCAGCCCGTCCCTGTACAGATCGTATCCGTATTTCTCAGCTCTCTTTTCAAGCAGCTGTCTTACGTATTCCGTAAACTGAGGTGCGGGTGAATTGAAGTTTGCATAATCTTTTCTCAGGTTTATTTTTATAGGATCATTTAAGGCTAGATTATAATTTTCCTTTGAAATGAAATCTTCTTCATACATCTCATTCAGCACAAGGTTTCTTCTTTTAAGTGCTGCATCCGGATTGTCGGCTGGATCATAATTCGAAGGAGATTTAAGCGTTCCTACCAGTACTGCACATTCATCAAGAGTCAGTTCTTTGGCGCTTTTGTTGAAATATGTCTGAGCAGCTGCTTCCACTCCGTATGCTCCCTTTCCGAAATATACCGTGTTCAGATAATAAGCCAGAATTTCTTCCTTCGTATAAGTTCTTTCAATCTGAACTGCTGTCATTGCTTCCCTGAGTTTTCTGTTCAGTGAAATTTCGTTTCCGATGTCCTTGTAAAGATTTCTTGCAAGCTGCTGGGTTATGGTAGATGCGCCTTCCTTTGTAAGGCTTCCGCTTATTATGTTTTTGAAAAATGCCTTGAAAATCCTGTCAATATCTACTCCCCAGTGATCATAAAACTTCTGATCTTCCGTCGCAACAAGCGCCTGTATCATTTCCCTGGGAATATTGTCAAGCGTTACCTTCGTCCTGTTTTTCAGAAAAAACTTGTCTATAAGCTCTCCGTCTGATGAATATATTTTTGTCGCCTCTTCAAGCTTCGGATTCTCAAGCTCTTCAAGCGAAGGAAGACTGCTTGAAAGAAAATAAAGATATCCGCAGCCCGCCGTAACAGCTGCAATTACAAAAAACAGAAATGTCCCTATAAGTTTATTCTGTGTCCTGTTTTTCCTGATTTTTTTCTGACGAAAACTTTTGTCCGAAAAATATTTTTCCAGTTCCTCGTCGTCGTATTTGTTTTTATTGCTCAAATTTGAACTTTATTCTCCGTTGTTTCTGATTTTAAATCGTAATATGTTTTTAATTCGAATCTGCCTTCTCTGAAAACTCCGTATGTAAAATAATCTATCCAGTCGCCGAGATTAATGTAATAACCGTTTTCATATGAAGTTATCTGCGGTTTGTGTCTGTGTCCCATTATCACATAATCAAATCCTTCCATGATTTTCTCAAATGCCCTGTCCTTCATTCCGTCCTGTTCAGAATAATCTTTTTCCTTAGTGTGATGCCTAGATGTGGCTGACGTTCCTTTTGCAAGATATATCCCGAGGTCGGGATGTATAAACGAATATAATTTCTGACTAATGCTGCTCCGCAGTATCTTTTTTAATATTCTGTATCCGAAATCATTGTAAGCAAATCCGTCTCCGTGATGTATAAAAAATTTTTTACCTTCAATCTCTCTTTCTATATGTGTATGGCAGATTTCAATACCGAATTCTTCCTTAAAGAAATTACCTTTCCAGAAATCATGATTACCTGCAATGTAATTTATCTTAATTCCTCTTCCGGTTATCCCGGAAATTGCATTAAACAGTCTGTAATAACCTCTCGGAACAACCTGTTTGTACTCAATCCAGCAGTCAAACAAGTCACCAACAATGAAAATTTCCTCTGCATCTCCCGCTGCTGTGTGTAAAAATTCGACTAACTTTCTTTCCTTTAATTTTTCTTTTTCCGCAGATTCCAGTCCAAGGTGAACATCCGAAAAAAAATAGTATGCACCGCTCATTAAATTAACTGAATTTGTTGGAACAAAATTATTTAACTTTTACCTTTGCAGAAAAATCCTTGGTTGCAAGCTTGCAGACTCCGTCAGTTGTCGAGCAGTATCCGAATTTTACGTTTCCCGTTAAGGTGATCGTCGATCCGCCGGCTGCATTGCCGGGAACTGTGAAATTGTACTTAACTTTTGAATTGCTGATGTAATCTCCGTCTCCTCCTGTAAAATCCTGCAATCCCTGTCCTTCAATTTCTCCTGTCGTTAATGTTACTACTATTTCGGGATCCTTCGGAATTTTGACTTTCGGGCCAGTTTTAAAACTGATTGTTAATACTCCTGATTCTCCCGGACTGAATGATTTTTTATTCACCGATGCAGATATTCCCGGGGCATTCTGTGAAAAAACTTTTTCCGATCCTGTAACTGAAACCAATAAAATTAATATTGATAAAAGCACTGGAAAACCTGCGTTTTTGAATCTGTTTTTCAATTTTTCTCCTGAATTTTTAATGTTAAAATATACTTATTTTGATTTTTTATACAAATACAAAATGTAAAATTTTTACTCCCTTTTTGAAGTTTTACCTGTAAAATGTATTTAATTTCTGTAAATGTCAGATCTTAATACCTTCTTATTATATGCCCGTCTGCATCACCGTTAAGAATTATATTATGCGATTCAATATGTGCATATGCATTGTGATTGTGTATGCTTTCAAAATTTTCAGCTTCAACGCTGTACCATGTAATGTTTTTATTCTGTTTAAGTTTCATTACTGCGTTTCTTACCAGGTCTTCTACAAATACAGGATTATCATATGCTCTTTCCGTTACAAATTTTTCGTCTTCCCTTTTCAGCAGAGAATACAGTTCCGAACTGGCGCTGCTTTCTACAAGCGAAATCAAATCTTCTATCCAGATTGTATTCCTGAATCTTACTGATACTGTAACTTCACCTCTCTGATTATGCGCTCCGTATTTTGAAATGTTCTTTGAACAGGGACACAGCGTTGTTACCGGAACCTGCACAGTCATGATAAAATCTTTCTTTCTTTTATAACGGACGGCATGGAACTTCACAACATAATCAAGCAGGGATGGCTTTCCCGTCACCGGCGCATGTTTTTCCTTGAAATAAGGAAAACTGATTTCAATATGTGACGCAGATGCATGCAGTTTTCTCTGCATTTCAACAAGTATATTATCTATTGAATCAACATGAATTTCCCTGTCTTCGCACTGCAGAATTTCTACAAATCTGCTCATATGTGTTCCCTTGAATTCTTTCGGCAGATCTACTGTCATTGATATTGTTGCAATTGTATGCTGTATCTCATTATCCTTATCCTTTACTGCTATCGGATATTTTAAGTTTTTTACCCCGACCCTGTCTATCGGAATCTCTCTGATATCAGTCTGATTCTGTGTGTCAGGCAGTTTTTCGATAATTGTAGAATTATTTTTCACTTAAGTGTTTTTTTTTATTTTAAGAAGGGTTTGCTTTTCTGAAACCTCATTAACTGTTATAAAATTCACGAAGTTACAACTTTTATCAATGGATAATCCGTACAGTCCAGACCTGTAATAAATACTTCCTTATCAGATTTCAAATACTTATCCCATATAAATAATCTGTCGGTTTCAGGAATTTCATATTCTGCAAATTTATCGGGGTGTATAAAGTAAAAGTCGCCTTCTTCGCATTCCTCCGGAATTCTTTCGGTTAACTTTCCGTATTCCATAAGAAAAATCATTATATTTCCTGCTCCCGGAAAATTACGTTCACAGATAATTCCTTTCAGCTTCCAGTCGCTTTCAGTAGAAATAATCGAACACTCCTCATTAGCTTCCCTGACTGCGCAAGCAAGCGGTGTTTCGGCAATTGTCTGATCAAGCTTTCCTCCGGGAGGTGATAATCTGCCTTTATTCGGCTCCTTCTTCCTCTTCATCAGAAGATATTCATCTTTTCTGTTTTTTATATAAAGCAGTGTCGCTGTTTTCATAATTGTTTATTTGCTTTTGTCACTGTCCCCGAATCCGAATTTCAGCTTTGTCTTTTTGAGTATTGATTCCGGCTGAATTTCTGATTCACTATCTTCATTCTTTACACTGTCCGAATCTTTCCCGGTGACAGATTCATCCGTAAACCTGATTTTTTCGGCTTTTGAAATTCCGGTTGTCACTTCTTTTTCCGTGTATTCCTGATTGTCGGTTTTTTCCGTAACGCTTATTTTAATTGCATCACGCTCAGGTTCCTCTTCAATGTGCTGTGATATAGTATCTTCTTCAAGAAAACTGAGTCCTTTGTCAAGTGAAGTAATTTCATTGATGTTTTCACTGATATCTTCAGCGGGAAATTTCTCCCTGGTCTTTTCAAACTCTTCCTCTTTCGCTCCGAGAATTGTGAATTCTCCCTCACCTGTATATTCACCTCCGGTCTCTGTCATATCAACGAAAATTTCCTGTTTGGGAACTTCTGTGATTTCCTGTGTATCAGTATTAAGCATATCTACCCTGCCTCTCATCATGTATTTTTCTTTGTATTCAAAATACTTGCCGGCAGAGTATATTTTTCCGGAAATTTCCGCCGATCTTTTCAGGGCTTTGTCAGTATCAAACAAAATGTTTCTGCCGTCCCTTACAACCGGCTCGCCTTTTATGAAAACATGAGTAATATCCTTTTCGGATAAATTGCTGATAATAAAATCACATAAATTCTCGCTGTTTATTTCGGGTATGTTCAGCGAATTTCTGATATCTTTTAAATTCAGGATTATCAAATCCGCCGATTTGTTTCTTTCTATGCTGCCGGTCAGATTTCCTATTCCGAATACCTGAGCCGGATTTTGTATTGCCGTCTTCATCAGATGTTCATAACTTAAATTGCTTCTCGACAATATTCCGGCAAGTAATTTCAGTTCCGAAAATATACTGCTTCCCGTGTATCCGGTTCCGAGTATAATATTCATGCCCGATGAAATCAGAGAATCAAAATCAGTTCTCGTCTGTTGAAAATTCAGATAATCTGAAACCGATATAAGAACTGCCGCTCTTTTTTTCTTTAGAATTTCCGTTTCCGAATTGCTCAGGTGTGTCGGATTCGAAATTATTACCGACGGAGAAATCAGTTCCATTTCCGACAATACATTTATCAGCGGCTTTCCGAAAACTTTCTTGATGGAATCAAATGTCTTCTGCGATAATGATGCTTCTATAAATACTCTGTATCTGTATTCAGATATTGCTTTTTTAATAGAAGTCAGCGAGTAATTGTTTATGTCTTCATCTGTCCTGAATCCTAGTGAAACGAATTTTTCCTGTCCCGTCAGACCGGTAAGAAGAGTAAAGTCATTTATTGTGATGCTGAAATACTGCTTTATCCAGTCCGGATCCTGAAATTTGCTGTCGAAAAATTCCTTTTTTAGCGGGAAATTGCTTTCACAGAAAAATATCTCGCCGTTTTCAACTGAACGGGCGAAACTGATTTTCATCATATCGCTTATCAGATCATAACTGCTTTCTTCCGAAATAAATCTGTCAATAAGCTTTAAGGAATGCCAGCTGTATAAATTATCGTAATTACACTTCTTGAAAAAATATTTTCCGAATGAATAAAATGTAACAAGCCTTGAATTGAAAAAACCGGGCATGACAAGTTTTCCTGTTGCGTCTATAATCTCAGATCCCGGATATTTTAACAGGAATTCCTTTTCGGTAAATTTATTCTCGTAATCTATAAGAAATATTTTTCCGTTTCTTATAATAACAGTAAAAAATCCGGTCATCCCTTTTCTGTCAAGGGAAAGCACAAGTCCGTTTTTTATTATCATAAATCCGTTCATCTGTCTATAAATCTTCTATTAAAAATTTTTCGTTAATAAAATAATCGCTGTCATAAAGTCTGTTTCCGCTCTCATTATATAGCGCATACTGAAATCCCTGCCTTACGCTGTATGCACCGTATTCACCATTTGCGTTCAGAGCTATGAATCCCACCTGATACAGATGATCCCTGTTAATGTCCGACAAAAGATTCAGTTTATAAACTCTCTCGCATGCAAGTCTGCAGGCTTCCATCGGTGATTTGCCGTTTCTCATCAGTTCTACAATGAGAAAACTTCCGCATGCCCTGATGCATTCTTCGCCTCTTCCTGTTGATGCAGCTCCTCCGATTTCCCCGTCAACATAAAGTCCCGAACCGATTATCGGACTGTCCCCCACCCGCCCATGAAGCTTCCATGCCATTCCGCTTGTTGTGCATGATGCGGATATATGCCCGTCTTTATCAATTGCCACCATTCCGATTGTATCGTGATTGCCGTCTTCATTAATTTTTTTTAACTTTTCTTTATTCCTGATAAAATCATCCGTGTGTATTTCTTCGGCTTTATCCGAACCTGAAGCTCTCCATTCCCGGAATTTTCTTATTGATTCCTCTGTAAGCAGATTCTCCGGTCTGAATCCGTTTTTCAGGGCAAAGTCATATGCACCGTCTGCAGCAAGTATAGTGTGTTCGGTATCTTCCAGAACAAGCCTGGCAAGGCTTACCGGATTATGAATGTTTTCAACGCAGATTACCGAACCTATCCTTGCTTTCCAGTCCATAATCGCCGCATCAAGAGTAACCACGCCTCTTTCATCGGGAAGCCCTCCGTATCCGACGCTCAGTACTGACGGATCATCTTCCGCAACTTTCACTCCCTTTTCAGCAGCATCTAAAGAATTACCGCCTTCAGTTAAAATTTTATATGCCGTTTCATTGGCAGCTAATCCGTGCTTCCATGTAGAAATTACAGCTGGTTTCATTTTCCGGTTCTGTTAATAGTTATATGATTTTAATTCTGATTTTTTATGTGACGCGAAATTATTTCAAATACCCTGTCGTATCTGTACTGTATATTCATATGACCTGCCTTAAACTCTTCATGAATAAATTTAATCTTTTTCTTTCTCAGTTTATCGCAGAATATCCTTGCGCCGGCATGCAGGCTGAATTCATCGTAAATTCCTGCATCAATGTATATAAGATTCAGCTTCTTCAGATTTTTTTCGTATTTGCCCACAAGTCTGACGGGATCATGCTTCAGCCATTTATCGAATACTTCCCTGATCAGCTCTCCGGTATTCAGATCAAAAGGCAGATCAAAGTTATATCCCTTCGCTTTCATTCCCGCAGGATTCGGGGAATAACAGCTTGCCATTCCGATATCATTTATTATATTAAAAAAATGTTTCGGCTTCGGCTGATTGTAATTAAGTTCTTTCTTAATAAAATTTGCTACGGCTTTGTGACCTTTTCCGTAGTTTTCTATGTCTGTAATAAAAGACGGAAATGACGGCTGATAACAGTATTCAAAACTCATATCTCCGGAGGTAGAGCACATAAGCCTGAATATTTCCGGATTTTTCATTGCAAGTATAACTGCTCCGTAACCTCCGCTTGATTTTCCGCAAACTGCACGGCTGCTGCCCTGAGGTATTGTCCTGTACTTTGAGTCAATGTACGGGACAATTTCCTTAACAAGATAATCTTCGTACCTGCCTGTTGCCGCTGAATTTATAAACTGACTCCCTCCGTATTTCGTTATGCAGTCCGGCATTACCACTATCATTTCCTTCATCTTCTTCTCATGAATCAGTCTGTCCAGTCTCTGGTGTATATTCTCCGACAGAAAGCTTACGTTGAGATTCATTATACCCTTGCCGGTAAAGCCCGACAAAAGATAAACAACCGGAAATCTTCTGTTCCCGTTTTTAAAATAAGACGGAGGAAGGTATACCGGAAATTCTCTTTCTGCAGGATCTCCGAGAGGATTATTCCGGAGAATTCTGCTTGTGTATGTTTCTGTTATAATTGATCCCGCTGGTTTCATTTCAGTTTAAAAATGATTTGAAATATTAATCTGAATTTTCAGTAAATATCTGACTTTGTTGTAATCTTGATATTTCTTCTTTCACCTTCAATAACTTTTACTTTTATTCCTGAATACTCGGCAATTCCTGATTCGTCTGTAACAGTAATTTTATCCGCCATTGCTTTTTCAAACGCCTTTCTCAGCATTCCGTATCTGAATGCCTGTGGAGTCTGTATTGCCATAATATTGTTTCTGTCAATGGTTTCTGTTACAAAATTCTTTCCGTTAACTCTTTTTAAAGTCTCCGAAACCGGCAGCCCGGGAATTACACAGTCATTCTCCGCAGCTTCGTTAATTAATTCGGTGATTTTCTCCTGACTTATAAATGGTCTTACCGAATCATGTACAAGAATTATATCGTCGTCTTCACATTCAAGACACATAAGTCCCCTGTAAACCGAATCCTGCCTGAGTTTCCCGCCTTCAATAATTTTTCTGATTTTATAAAAATTATTCTTTCTTATAATTAGTTTTATTCTTTCAAAATATTCTTTCCTTGCTGCTATCACTATTTCGTCTATTCTTTTTATCTGATGAAATGCACCGGCTGAAAGCGCCAGTATCTCCCTGCCGCCGATTTTCAGAAACTGTTTCGGTAAACTTCCGCCGAATCTGCTGCCGGTTCCCGAAGCCGGTATTATTACTTTTATTTTCATCTTGCTGCCGGAAAAATTCAGTTTATATTTAGGGATTTTACTGTATTCATCAAAATTAAAAAAGTCCAAATAATTATTCATTTGGACTTATTAAGAAAACAGCTTTCTTCTGAAATTACATATCTGTTAAATTATCATCATTGCATCACCGTAACTGTAAAATCTGTATTTCTCTTTAACAGCTTTCTTATATGCCTTCATGATATAATCTCTTTCTGCCATTGCGCATGCAAGCATCAGAAGCGTGCTCTGCGGCATGTGGAAATTTGTGATTAACCTGTCAACTATTCTGAGCTTCTGCGGAGGATGTATGAATCTGTCCGTCCATCCCTTTCCCCATCTTACCTGTCTGCTGGTAATAACATTCGTTTCAAGCACCCTCGCTACCGATGTACCGACGGCTATTACCTTTTTCCTTTTTGCAATGGATGCATTTATAATATCTGCGGATTCTTTCGACATCTCGTAATACTCCGAATCCATTCTGTGTTTCGATAAATCTTCCACTTCCACCAGTCTGAATGTACCTAATCCGATGTGAAGCGTCAGGTATACAATCTTTACACCCTTGTTTTCAATTTTCTTCAGCAGCTCTTTCGTAAAATGCAGTCCCGCAGTCGGCGCAGCTACCGAACCGACGTGAAGCGAGTTGGCATATATCGTCTGATAATCTTCCTTGTCTTTTTCCGTTGAATCTCTTTTTATATAAGGCGGAAGAGGCGTCTTGCCGAGTTTCTCTATGTATTTTGAAAAATCCCCCTGATAATTGAATCTTACTATCCTTCCTCTTGAAGTTGTATTGTCTATCACTTCGCAAAAAAGATTCTTCGTAAAAAATATTCTGTTTCCGATCCTGACTTTTCTTGCAGGATCCACAACTACATCCCAGATATTTTCTTCTGTAGACAGTTGTCTCAGAAGGAAAACTTCAATCTTTGCCTTTGTCTTTTCCTTTGTTCCGTAAAGTCTGGCGTTAAAAACTTTTGAATCGTTCAGCACAAGCACATCCCCTGCATCCATATAATCTATTACATCCTTAAACTTCTTTGATTCCATTTCACCCGTTTCTTTGTTAAGTACGAGAAGTTTGCAGGCGTCTCTCGGTGTTTTCGGAACTTTTGCTATAAGGTTCTTCGGTATGGGATATTTAAATTGTGAAAGTTTCATCTGATATTTTTAAATTGAGTTAAAATGGAATAATGTTTTTATTGAACATAAAAAAAACACAATCTGAAAATCAGGACTGTGGTTTTTTTTATTTGTTAAATTCAGAATTTAATATTGTAAAATGCATCTAATCCCGGATAAGAAGCTGCTGTGCCGAGCTGTTCTTCGATTCTTAGAAGCTGATTATACTTTGCAACTCTGTCCGTTCGGGAAAGTGAACCGGTTTTAATCTGCCCTGCGTTTGTTGCAACTGCAATGTCTGCTATTGTTCTGTCTTCTGTCTCACCGCTTCTGTGGCTGATTACGTTTGTATAACCGTGTGTTTTTGCGAGTTCGATTGCATCAAGTGTTTCTGTAAGCGTTCCGATCTGATTCACTTTTACAAGGATAGAATTTGCGATGTTTCTGTCAATTCCTTTCTTTAAAATTTCGGGATTGGTTACGAATATATCGTCACCGACAATCTGAATTTTTCTTCCCAGGGCATCCGTTAACATCTTCCAGCCGTCCCAGTCGTTTTCCGCCATACCGTCTTCAAGGCTGATAATCGGATATTCCTTAACAAGCTTTTCATAAAGCTTAACCATCTGCTCTGAAGTCTTATCGGGTATGTGCGATTTATAAAACTCGTATTTTCCGTTTTTCCACATTTCGCTTGATGCTACATCAAGTCCGAGATAAACGTCTTTCCCTGACTTAAAACCTGCATTTTCAATTGCCTGCAGTATTACTTCGATCGCTTCTTCATTCGATTTCAGATTCGGCGCAAACCCGCCTTCGTCACCTACGTTTGTATTGTAATTTTTTTTGTGAAGTACATTTCTGAGTGAATGAAAAACTTCGACACCGTATCTGAGAGCTTCGGAAAAACTCTTTGCACCTGCAGGTATGATCATAAACTCCTGGAAATCAACTGTATTGTCGGCATGCTTTCCTCCGTTAATGATATTCATCATCGGAACTGGAAGTGTCTTGGCATTCACTCCTCCGATATATTTATAAAGGGGGATTTTCAGAAACTTTGCCGATGCATGAGCCGCAGCAAGCGAAACACCGAGTATCGCATTAGCACCGAGTCTGGATTTCGTTTTCGTACCGTCAAGCTTAATCAGCGTATTGTCAAGTTCAGTCTGCTCAAAGCTGTTCATCCCGGTAATTTTCTTTGAAATTATTTTATTCACATTATCAACGGCTTTCCTCACGCCTTTGCCGGAATAACGGGATTTATCGCCGTCACGGAGTTCGACAGCTTCTCTTTCACCGGTAGATGCGCCTGACGGAACTGCTGCTCTCCCTAATGTACCGTCTTCTAATATTACATCTGCTTCTATTGTAGGATTACCTCTTGAATCTAAAATTTCTCTTGCGTGGACTTTTTGAATTACGGGCATGTATTTGTTAAGTGGTTTTAAAAATGTGTGTAAAAATAATCTATTATTGAGCGGAAAGCAATTCAAAATATATACAGATTTGTCCGCCCTGCGGTAAACGGATCTATAATGCACACTCGCGCGGAATCCGGAATTTTTCTCAACCTCAAAAAAACATGAATCACGGAAAATTTCGGGATTTTGATAAAGCTGAATTTATTTCAGCAGTATCATCATTTTTGATTCCGAATAACCCGGTGCTTCAAGCTTACAGTAATATGCTCCGGAGGCATAATCAGAAGCATCCCATTCAATTTCATATGTACCGGGACTAAGGCTTGCATCCATAATTGTCTCTGCTTCCTTTCCGTTTGTGTCATATATTTTTATCACAACATTGGAATGTATATCGCTTGTATTTGTAATGTCGAATTTAATAGTGGTTACTGGATTAAACGGATTTGGAAAATTATCATAAAGTCTGTATGAAGAAGGTGTATCTGTGTTAACCGTTTTGACATTTGTTACAAAGTCTACAATTGCCGTATAAAGGCTTAAACTGGAATTATCAAGTCTCGTCCATATCGGTCTTACTTTTCCGTTATATGCTGTGATATTTGTATAATCACCGAAAAAAGTTGATGCACTCGGTGTAAAAGGAGTCGAACTTACGGCAAAATTCTGAAATGTTTCACCGCCGTCGGTCGATTTTGCCATATATACATCTGTCCTGTTGTCAGTATAATTTCTTCTGTCATAAAATACAAAATACAGATAACCCGTTTTCTGATCTATCGTCATCCATGTGAAAAACTGCTGCTTTCCGGAAGGATCATCATTAACCCGTTTCGGAATTCCCCATGTTACTCCTCCGTCCGTTGACTTTATCAACCATACGTCTGTATCTGTTTCGCCGTTTCTCTGATCAGACCAGTTGATATAAACCGTTCCTCTGTATGGTCCGTTAGATAAATCACATGCGGTAACAGGCAGCCCGTTTGCCCTGTAAATTCCCGGTATTCCAAAGTCCCATCCGCCCGGCTGTGAAGTTACAAATTTATCTTCGTTCATCCATGTAATCCCATGATTCGTCGACTTATTCATTACTATTCCCAGCGGTCCTGACCACGAAGTATAAATTTCTCCGTTTGGTCCCGTGCAGGGAACCGCTCCTTCGACTGTGTTGTCTTCATCCACACAGTCTCCGGCTTTTTTGTTAATCCTTAGCGCATTGCTCCATGTGGCACCGGCATCAGTAGATCTTGAAAAAAGAATTATCGAGCTGTCAAGCGGATTGCTGCTTCCGTATCTGTCAAACTGTGTCCATGTCGAGTATATGTTGTTTGTATAAGGATCCACACAAAGCCATTCTTTATCCTGCTGCTTCGGAGGTACATATGCCATGTATGAACCGTTGTTCCAGTTTATTCCTCCGTTTGTTGACTTCTGAACTACAATCCTGTCAATAAAATATGATCCCGAAGGATTTGTAAGATGCCCGTAATAAAAATGCCCCGAAGTGTCAACGGTTATCGCAGGATCACCCCATACACTGTAAGTAGAAGTCAGAGTAGCTTTTGACCAAGAGAATCCTCCGTTGGTAGAATAAAAATAAAAATTCAGATTCGAACCCGCTGCAAGCTGATTTGTGTTTTTCGGATTGATGCATATCGTCGGTTCGTTTGGCGAACCTGTGTTTGTTATCATTACATTCTGATACTGGGAATAAAGATTTCCATTTAAAAGTATGATAACCGACATGATTAAAAATAATTTTTTCATAACTTGTGAATTTGAAAATTTGTAATAATTTTTTTTATTTGTCATCCAGCCATTTGCTCAAAATCCTCTTCTGATTTTCGTTCATGTTTTCTGTTTCTTTTGTTTTGTATAAAGGTAGCGGTTTCAGAATTTTTACTTCCTTTTCCTTTACAATACCTTTTCTTCCGTATAGTACTTTAATTATGTCACCTTCTTTACAATCCTTTAAAAGGGTTTTTAACAGCTCTTCGTCTGTCCTTACCCCGTTAACGGCTATGATTTCGTCATTGTAGTTCAGTCCTGACTCATATGCCGTTGATCCCGAATAAACTTTTTTTATTACAAGTCTTCCGTTTTCGTTTTTAATGTTTGCATCGAGTGAACATGAATATTCTTCCTTTTCGTTTACAACCTTAAGTCCGGCATAATTCAGATATTCATTCAGCGGAAGTTCGTCGGTTCCTCTTACATACTTTTCCCAGAAACTTTCCAGATTTCCTCCGTTGACTGTTTCACAGACTTCCTTTACCCGGTCAGAACTGTATCCGCGCGATTTGTCTTTTTTGTAATCTTCATAAAGCAATCTGAAAGCATCATCAAGGGATCTTCCGGCATTTGTGTTTTTGATAATTTCCAAATTCAGCATCATGGCAACAAGTCCGCCTTTTGTATAATATGAAATCTGCGTATTGTTGTAGTTCTCGTCTTTTCTGTAAAATTTTATCCATGTATCAAAGCTTGATTCTTCCAGTGACTGATGAAACCTGCCTTCGGTCTTCATTATGTCGTTTATTGCAACGTCGAGAAATTCATAGTATTCTTCATTTGTAACAAGACCGCTCCGTCTTAAAATCAGGTCATCATAAAAATTTGTCCAGCCTTCTGCAACCCACAACTCTTTTGTGTAATTTTCTTTGTCATAATCAAAAGGACCCAGTGCTTCAGGTCTTACCCGCTTCACATTCCAAAGATGAAAAAATTCATGCGATATAAGCCCCAGAAATTTTCTGTACTTCTTTTCATCGCTGAAGCTCCAAGCCGGCATCTGTGCAACAAACGAATTTAGATGTTCAAGCCCGCCTCCGCCTTTTTCAACAAGATGAATTATAAAAGTAAAATCCCTGTACGGAATGACATCCCCGGATAATCTGACCTCTTCCTTTACTATTGCAGAAAAATCATCTGTCAGTTTTTTTTCATCATAATTTCCCCTGCCCGTAAGACTGATAAAATGTTTAATCCCGTCTGTTTCAAACTCCAGTATATTCTGATTCCCGGCCTCAACCGGAGAATCTATAAACTCATCATAATTTTCCGCTGAGAAAATATTGTCTGATTCCTTTTTCAGACCAGTGGAAATTTTCTTCCATTCTTCAGGAAGTCTTACATTCAGTTTGCATTTTAAATTTTCATATCCTTTTACTTTCATAAATATGCCAGCACCGCTCAGAAATGCATGCTCGCTGTTAATCTCGCTTGTCCTTACGGTTAATTCATTGCAGTAAACTCTGTATTTCAGTGTCAATTCAGACTGTCCGCCGGATTTTACTCTCCATGTATTCTTGTTTATCTTTTCGCATTCAGCCTGATTTCCGTTAACTGTTTCTGCGTTTACGCCTTCCGCATTCTTTGAAAATTCCCTTATAAGATACGAACCTGGAGTCCATACAGGCAAAGAAAAAATCAGCTCTTCTTCCTTCAGATCTTTTAGATGAATTTCAACTTCACAGTAATGCGTATAAGGTTTGCTGAATGAAACTGTATAATTTATTTCTTTCAAGACGATACTATTGTTTATACAATAGTATGAAATTACATCTGAACATTAAATTCAATTTTAAGTATATACTTCCCGAAATTCTTTAAAGTTGTGGATTCTCTTACCGGTCATAAAAATTTAACTGAAATAAATTTTAATTGAGTAACTTATACTGTCAAATTGCCGGGTTATTGCTCACTGAATTTTTTTGATTATAAATTAAGGAAGCCGCTTTCTGAATGTTATATTCTTCAGAATGGAAGTAAAAAATCCGGAGTTTGCTTAATAAGAAAATTATCACCTGTAAAATTTTTATCCGGAATAAAACGGTATTAAGGTAACCGGGATTCTCTCATGTGTTAAATAAGGAATTCTAAATGAAATACATCGCAGCAGATCAGAGATCAAGCAAGTTCTGCTCTTCTTCCCTGAATAATTGAAGTACTTCGGAAGGACCGGACGCTTCGGCAAGTTTATCCCTGAATTCATCCTTGTTCATTAATCTTGATATCTTGCTCAGCAGTTTTATATGAGCATTCAAAAGGCTTTCCTTTCCGACGATTAAGAAAATAAATTTTACAGGTTCAAGATCTATCGAGTCAAAATCAATCGGGTTCTTAAGTATTGCAAAAGAAGCTACAATGTCTTTTATCATGTCTGTTTTTCCGTGGGGGATTGCAAACCCTTTGCCGACACCCGTTGATACAAGGTTTTCCCTGTCAAAAACACATTTTCTGACACTTTCTATATCTGTCATCAGTCCGGAATTTGACGCAAGATCAATCATTTTATTTATTGCATCATCCTTGTCTTTGCATTCAAGTCCGGTTGAGATTAATTTTTCGTTTAATATTTCGCTTATTTTCATTTTAAAACCTGTTGTTTATTTGGGGATTTTTTAATTCGGAAAATTTAATGAAATAATTTTTCCGTATAATATTTCAGTTATTTAAGTCTGACATAACTTTCTGTTTTCTTTTTAAACTCTTTCATTAGTTTCTCTGATTTTTCTTTCGTATCAGATTCTACGTTCAGATGAACAAGATCCCTGTCTTTGTCAGGAATGCATAATACTGTTGAATCCTCATCAACAAATACTTTCACTCCGTCAATCAGTTCCTGTCTGTATTTCATTGTATCTTCCATAAACTTCCGCATAATGCTGCCTTTTTCTTCTTTAGAACAATTTATGTTTTCCTTTATCATAAAAAGCTTCTGTGTATTCCTGTCAAGAGATTCTATGCTCTGATTGGTTCTTGCAATCAGCTCAAGTATTTTTGCCACGGAAAACATTCCGTCGGTTGAATAAAGGAATTCCGGAAACAAAAATCCGCCGCGCATTCCGCCTACGAATTTTACTTCCCTGTCGTCACATGCCATCATCATCGAATAATGTGTATCCTTAACTCTTACAACTTCAACTCCGAACTCCCCGGCAACTATATCTACTTCGCCTGAAACCTGCACAGGGACTGCAATTTTCCTGACATCCGGCGTCGCCGTAAGAAACAGCTTAAGCACAAGCACTATAAGCCTGTCGCCGCTTAACGAATGACCTTCCTCAGTTGTCAGCCATATCTTTTCCCCGCCCGAATCAATCATAAACCCTATGTCATAGTTAAGCGATTTGACCACATATGAAAAATGATCCAGCGAACTCCTGAGCTCAGATTCGGATCTTGTGATCTTTTCGGAATCCAGATGCGCCGAAAGTGAAACAACTTCACAGTTAAATTCACCTAATATATTCGGAAATATTGTCGAGGTTATTCCGTATGAATAATCAAGCACAATTTTGAATTTCTTTTTTCTGATTGCCGCCACATCAAGGCAGTTCAGAAAATGCTTCTTATATTTTTCGTTTGTTCTTTCCTGATATTTAATTGATCCCACCTTGTCGAAATCAGCCCTTTTATATTCCTCGCTGAAAAATAATCTTTCAATTGATTTCGTTTTGTTGCTCGAAAGATCCCTGCCGTCATTGTCAAAAAATATAATATCAGTTGATCTCCTGTCAAAAGGCGATTTCCTGACAAATATACCTCCGGAACCTTCTCCGCTTTTTAATTCCTGACGGAGTATCGGAATTGGTATAACCTGAGCATCTATAATGTTTACTCCTGCCGACATGATGCCGCTTGTGATAGAACGCTTTATCATGTTTGAAATATAATCGCTGTCTCTGGCAATCAGAACTTTCTTTCCCATGCCGATTGATGCTCCGTATACCGAGCCGAGTTTCGATCCGAACTCCGGATTTATCTGCAGATTTGACAATCCGGTGATTCTGGAATCAGTAAAAAGTTCGCTGAAAAATCTGTCGTCATAAATCAGACTCCGCGTGACTTTCTCGTTGTTTTCAATTTGCTTGTTATCCCATATTTTCAAACTCGAACTTATAAAAACATTCTTTCCGATATTGCAGTTGTCACCGATAAATACATAATCATTTATTCTTGTACCCTGACCTATGCTGCAGTCGCTGCCGACAACATCAAATAAAAGTCTTGAACCTGAACTGACATTTACCCCGTTCCATAACACAGAATTTTTTATGACAGTATCTTTTTCTATAATTACATTATCTCCGATTATGCTGTTATCAATTTCTGCTTTCCTGTCAATTTTAGACTTCCTGCTGATGCAGTTGCCGTTTTTATCTGATGCCTTTATATAAGAAAGTTTTCCTTTAAGCGCATCCATATTTGCTTCAATGTATTCCTCAAGATTACCGACATCTCTCCAGTATCCTTTTGTCTTGCAGCCGAATATCGGAATGTTCCTTTTTAACAGCTGCGGAAACAGATCTTTTGAAAAATCGTAATTTTCATTTTCTGGAATAAAACCGAAAATTTCCTTTTTGAAAAAATAAATCCCTGTGTTTATTGTATCGGAAAATATTTCGGAAGATGAGGGTTTCTCCAGAAACCTGACTATTCTGTCGCCTTTGTCGGTCAGAACTATTCCATACTGCAGAGGATTTTTCGAACTGTATAATGAAAGCGTGGCAATTGTATTTTTTCTGACATGAAATGATTTTACTTCAGATAAATTAAAATCAGTCAGCACATCACCGCTGATCACAATAAAATCACCTTTAATGTATTTCTCCGCAAGCTTTACCGCTCCGGCAGTTCCGAAATCCTGGTCGGGAATAACATACCTGATCTTTACTCCAAACCTGCTTCCGTCTCCTAGATATTTCTTAATTAATCCCGGCATGTAAAAAAGGAGAACTACATAATCTTTGATTTTATGAGTTTTCAGCAGATTGATTATGTGTTCAAGTATCGGTTTGTTGACTATCGGAACCATCGGTTTCGGGATGTTATTCGTCAGAGGCCTGAGCCTCGTTCCGAATCCGCCAGCCATTATTACTGCCTGCAATTACATTGAGTATATAATTAATGAATAATACCGGTAATTTAATTTTTTAATTTGTCTTTTTCTTTTCGAAATCAAAATTTACATCAGGTGCTTTGTCGCTTCCGGCTGTTGATTTGAAATATTCCTTTTCCTTAAATCCGAAAATCTTTGCCATTATCAAAGCAGGAAAACTTCTTACTTCGGTATTATATGTCTGAACTGTTTCGTTGAATCTTCTTCTTTCAACGCTGATTCTGTTTTCAGTGCCTTCAAGCTGTGACTGAAGCTGAAGAAAACTTTCATTTGCCTTCAGCTGGGGATAATTTTCCGAAACTACAAGCAGTCTTGACAATGCGCTGGAAAGCTGATCCTGTGCCTTCTGAAACTGTTCGAACTTCTGCGGATCACTAAGATCTTCCGCGCTCAGTTTCACCTGACCGACACGGCTTCTTGCATCTGTTACTTCCGTCAAAACGCTTTTTTCGAAATCCGCAGATCCCTGGACTGTCTTCACAAGGTTTGGTATTAGATCTGCCCTTCTCTGATACTGATTCTCCACCTGTGACCAGGCAGAATTTACATTTTCCTGAAGCGTTACCAGCGTATTATAACCGCATCCGTAAAAGTTCGCAGTAAATATAATTAAAACCGTAAAAAGAATTGCTTTTGTAAATTTTGTCTTCATTTTATTTTTTTATTTTTCAAAAATAGTGTTATGTGTTTTTAAATACAATTCTTAATACTTTAAATCTGCTGCTTAAAATCGTCCTAAAATCTGTCACAGTTGATCATCCGTCTTCTCCAGAGTCCTCTCTATCCTTTTGTCCGGTATCAGCCATATCAGCGCTACTGTCACATACAAAGCCTCTGAAATCCATGTATTAATGAATGCTGCCGGAATTGAAATCACATAAAGTACCGGCGATATCTTTCCTTTGATATCATTTCCGACAGCTTTTTTTAACAGCGAATTTTTTCCCTGCTTTTTAATAATCTGATTCTGAAGTATGAAGTAAGCTATTGCCGCCATCAGAAGCACTACTCCGTATAATGCTACAGGCATCGGTGTAAAATGATTTTCTCCCATCCATCCCGTCGTAAACGGAATTAGTGAAAGCCAGAAAAGCAGATGCAGATTTGCCCATAACATTCCTCCGCTTACTTCCTTTACTGTATGAAGCATATGATGATGATTGTTCCAGTAAATTCCAAGATATACAAAGCTTAGTATATAACTAAGAAAAACAAACAGCAGCGGTTCGAGCGAACTGAATTCCGAACCGTGTGGTATCTTAAGTTCCAGTACCATGATTGTAATGATAATGGCAATTACGCCGTCACTGAATGCTTCTAATCTTCCTTTTGTCAATTATGTAATTTTAAAATTTAACTGTTTATGCTTTACTCCCGGGATTTTCGGGTAAAGATTTTTTTCTTTCTTTCATATATCCGAAAACACCTGCAAGAAGAATTACTCCTAGCAGTATGTTTGCTCCGGTGCTGACAGATTTTCCGGTATAATATACTGAAGGTTCGTATCTGAATTCCACTTTGTGTTTTCCCTGCGGCACAACTACAGATCTGAGTATATAGTCTGTTTTATAAAACTCGGTTTCCTTACCGTCAAGATATGCCTTCCATCCGAAAGGAATATAAATCTCGCTGAATACAAGCAGGTTGTTTCCTGTTGCATTCACTTCATATTCAAGATTGTGAATATCTGCTTTTACAAGCTTAACTTCAGCAAGCGGACCGGGTTTGTCAATCTTCTGATTTATATCTTTCTCTAAAAACGCCGTCTTTTCAGGATTGAAATTCATGTCTCTGATATTGTTGAGTATCGTTATGTCTTTTTCAACTTTATATTCATCCGCAAAAAATGCCTTGGGAATGAAGTTTTTGTTTTCGTATATAATTTTTGATCCTTTGTAAACCTGCACGAATGACGTGTCGTCAAGCGGCTTGTCGGAAATTATATATTTCACTCCGCCGAGTGTAAGCAGAAGCGGATTCTCGCCTTCTGCAACATCCACAGCATCCTGATATACCCTTATCTTCGCGCCGTGATACCCGTTGAATGAATGCAGTCTGTAAAATGCCATCGTGTTGTCTGTTGTAAGCCTTCCTCCGTTGAATTCCGCAACTCTGTATGTATAAGTATCCGGACTGGTTTTAAGTATCCAGTTTGTATAATCCGTTTCGGCAAATGCGCTCTTTGTTTCTCCGGGATTGTCCCAGTGAAGAGTCTTGAAATTTACATTCCACAGATCAGCTATTCCAATAAAGATCGTACCTGCAAGAAAAAGCCTGACGGTTATTTTTTCCGTTACATACATAAACATCAGTCCCGTTACAAGTGCAATAAACAAAGCATGAAGCCTGAGATCGCTGATAACATTTTCATAGGCAATTCCCGAAATCTGCTTAAGATACTGACTTATCTGCTGTGCATTCGCACCCTGCTGCTTCAGTTTTTCGGAAAGCGGACTGTTTGAAATGGATGATGAATAGGAATTTTCGAAACCTATTACCGAAATCAGCAGCATCAGTCCGGCTAATCCGAAAACAACATAACAGAATTTCTTAATCTTTTCTGTTTCGGTTTTACCTTTTAAAGAATCAGTTATTGATTTAAGCCCGAATCCGGCAAGTATCACAACTGCAATATTCATAAAATGGTGGATCATTACAGGAGCGCGGAAACTGCTGAAGAACGGGAAGTAGTAAAAGAATAAATCAAACAGCACGGAAAAATTCCTGCCGAATGAAAGCACAAGAAAAATCAGTGTAATTACCGTGAGCGCCTGTACAGCAGGGCTTTTCCTGAAATTAAAATAAATCCCAGCAATGCAAAGCAGCAGAGTTATAACGCCGAAATACATGGGATTTGTTGTGAAAGGCATCTGTCCCCAGTATAAATTCGTTTTCTGGCCTTTTACCTGTACATCTCCGAATCCGTAATAATACGGAAGCAGAAATGTTATTACTTCTCCCGGACTGAATGACCAGTTGGTCGCATACTGATAATCCAGCGGCTGATCATTTGTTGTTTTTGTGTCAAGTTTAGCCTCAATGCCCGCTTCCCCTCTGATTGAATATTTATTGTATTCTTTCATAGTAAGAAGAACGTCCGCATTCATGGCTACCGCTATCAGCGCAGCGAGAATGAAAAATACACCGGTTTTTATCATTGAAGCAATTTCAGATTTCTTTATGACACTGTAAATCAGCAGATACAAAAGATAAATGCCTATCATCAGATATGAATAAAAAATCATCTGTATATGATTTGAATTAAGCTGTATGTGAAGCATCAGTGCAAGTAAAGTAAAATTCAGCAGGTTTGACGGAGCAAAAACAGGTTTGCTCTTTTCTTTGAATGAATCAATAAGCTTGTCCAGCGCAAGAAGTATGTAAGGAAAAAATGCAAGTGAAAGTACTTTGGTATTATGTCCGACTACAATTCTCTGTATAAAATCCGTTGCGAATGTCGCTGACAAAGCGCAGTATAATGCGATCAGTTTATTTTTAAATTTATAGGACGAATAAAGATAAAAACCTATTCCGAATATTGCATAATACAATACTATAGGAAGTACACCGTTCTCGCCTGAATTTGTAGTTAAACTATAAACCGAATCCCAGATGTAATAGAAAAAATCATAAACTCTCGGATTGTATCCGACAATCGGAAAGTTGGGCATTCCCATGAAAATATTCGGCACCCATAAAGGAAATATTCCTGCTTTCTTTGCATCATCAAGGAATGTCCTGAACGAATCAGATGCAATGATATCGCCTGTCGCAAAGACTTTTCCGCTGAATACACCGTCTTTGAAAAATATCAGTACCGCAAGTATAATTATTCCGGCGTAAAAATAATTTTCATACTTTGAAAAAACGTCATCCTCAGCGTGCTTTTTTGATAATGAAGCCGCTGTCTTTGCTGTAGTTTTTGTTTTTGCCATTTTTAAATTGAATTCGGAAAAAAATTTTTATCAAAATAATTTAAAACAATTTAACTTTCTAATTACTTTTTAAAGTTTCTGATTATTTCAGACAGTTCTTTTGTCTGATTAATGCGTGAATATTTTTTATATGTGTTGTTTTTCTCACCGCTGATTAATAAAGATTCCTTTTGAAAAACAAGTTCTTCGATGAATTCAGATATTTCTTCTCCGGAGTTTCTTCCGAATGTCTTTCCCGCTCCGCATTCAGCTATGATTTGCGCTGCATCCCCGTCTTCAGGTCCGATGCAAATAACCGGCTTGCGCGCAGCAAGGTATTCAAAAAGCTTTCCCGTAAGTATCCCCTTGTCGTTTTTAATATCGGGAATAACAAGCAGCAAAGCAGAACTCTGAAGCAGATATCCGACCGATTTGTCGTGTGTTACGGTCGGAATTACTTCGAGAATACTTCCGAGTGATATACTTTTAATTTGTTCGGTTACGGAAGATGCAGGATTACCGATGAATCTCAGCCTGAATTTTTTGCCGGGATACTTGTCCTTAACTTTTTTAAGTGCCGTGAAAAAAACCCCGGGATTATAACTCTCCGCCAGAGTACCTGTATATGTGATTATAAATTCATTTTCCGGACATGCCGCTGCTGATTCCGGCTCAGGAAAGTCTTCTTCGTCATATCCGTTTGTAATGACAATAATTTTATCCGGATTAACTTTTTCCGATTTCGCAGAAAAAATTTCTTTCAGCGATTTTCCCACTGTAATGATCTTATCCGCATTTTCAATAACATCTTTTTCAAATTTTAAATCGGCATTCTTTGCAAAATTCATGTGTCTGAATTCATTGTAGTAATATATGTCAGTCCACGGATCCCGCAAATCAGCTATCCAGTTTATATTATACTTTTTTTTCAGCCTGAGTCCGGTAAGCTGAACCGAATGAGGCGGACTTGTTGTAATTACTGTTTTTATATTTTCTCTTTCGATTATTCCGCATGCTTCCCTGAATGCATATTTAATCCAGCCCTTTCTCGCATCAGGTATGAAAAAATTTCCCCTTATAAATCTTGAAAATTTCTGGAATCCGGAAGGCTTCGACTCATTTGAAAATCCGGTAGGAATGCTTTTCTTTCCCAGGATCCCGGAATAAATTTCATAGGGCTCAAATGTATCAGTTCTTGTAACCGAAGCTTCTGCAGGCACTTCAGCGTTAAATGTTTCGTCAATTACGGGATAACTTGCTTTTTCGGCTTTTACTGTCAGCACATAAGGCTTTATGCCGAATTCAGGCAGGTATTTTACGAATTTGAGTATTCTCTGAACTCCCGCGCCTCCGCAGGGAGGCCAGTAATATGTTATGATTAATATTTTTTCCAAATTAATTTTAATTTCACAATATCCGCCTGCCGGTATGAATAATCAGCTTGAATTTATTTCTGTAAATTTTTTCTCATCAGCTCTGCAATAATTCTTGCATCTTCCGACCCGGATTTTTCCAGTTCATTTATTACCAGCTTCTGTCTTTCTTCCGGATGATTCTGGGATAGTTTTTTCTTACCTTCGAGTTTTGTAATTCTGATTTTAAAAGCTGCAATTCCGTTCAACTGTCTGTCGAAATATTTTTTGTCAAGATTTTCCGTTTTATAAGTGCTGTCATTTCTTTCATAAAATTTTACAAGTTCAGACAGATGCTTTTTTTTCATTTCATAATCTTCCGTAACCTCAATCTCGCCGTAAGCATGAACTGAAACATAATTCCATGTCGGAACAGACTGTCCGGTTTCATACCATGATGATGATATGTAATGATGTGCTCCCGGAAAAATCACAAGCACTTCGCCGCTGATGTTTTTCCATTGTTCGTTTGCTTTTGATATATGGCAGTATAAAGTCCCGTAAACGGAATCTTTTTTATCTAACAGAACAGGAAGGTGGGTTGCATTGATTTTATCTCCGTTTATCGTAACAAGAATTGCGAAACTGTTCGACTCCATGAAACCATGAATCTCGCTATTGTCTTCAATCAGAGTATGCTTCGGAATATACATATTGAAGTGTTATTTTTTTTCGGCAACGAGCAGTATGCCTGTTCCCTCTTTGTTATCCGTATGCACATCAAGCCACATGAGTATAAGCACAAACCACAGAGTAAACAGATAATACAATGGAAGAAGAAGTATGAATATTTTCGATACTCCCGCGATTAAGATCGGATATTTGATGCCGAACCTCCACGATATTGTTCCGTATTTTCCGTAAGCATAACTGAAGTCCGTAACTTCCAGCCCGGCTTTCTTTATTTTTTCCGTAATCTCTTCCTTCGAATAACCTATTCTCGCATGCTCTTCAATAAAGCTTTCATCATCTTCGGAATGAGCATCACTTCCTCCGAGATTTGAAGGAGTATTTACAAGGAGTTTTCCTCCTTTTTTAAGCGCGTTTGAAAAGTTTTTAAAGACAAGTTCATCTTCATGTATATGCTCCATCACATCAACACAAAGTATAAAATCGAATTTATCCCTGTATTCAATTTTTGTAAGATCGGCTGTTTCAAACTTTACATTTTCATATCCGCACTTTGAGAAAAAATTCCTGCAGTCTGAAACCTGCTCCTCTTTCACATCAGCCGCAAGTATATCCGATCCGGGAAATCTCTTTGCAAGAAAATATGTGTACTGACCGAATCCCATTCCCGCATCGAAAATTTTCATTACCGTTTTCTCCGGATAAAGCTCTCTGACTTTCTTTCTGACATGCCATGACCGGAGAAACATAAGGTCAAGCAGAAAGTAAAATATTTTTCTCAGAAATTTACTTCCGGATACTGCATCGCCGAAAACTTTTTTTACCGGATCATATTTCATTTGTTTACTCTCTGTTTTTAACTTTACTTTTTTCTGATTATATAAATCAGCTGTTTTCTTTCACCATTGATTCCAAAGTCTCCGTGAACTTTTCCCAGGAATACTTTTCCTTTTCTCTCGAAGCATTTTCGGAAAATTTTTCTTCGAGATTATTTTCATAAAACTTAATCACGGCTTCCGATATTTCCTCCGGAGATTCCGGTTTTATAAGCAATCCGGTTTCATTGTCAGTTACTGCTTCAGACAGACCCCCGACATCAGTCGCTATCACCGGCTTGTCATAAAAATATGCAATCTGAATAATCCCGCTTTGTGTTGCATCCGAATAAGGCAGAACAACAGTATCGCATGCCGAAAAAAAGTATTTTACTTTCCCGTCCGGAACAAAATCAGATATTATTTTTATGTCGTCATCAAGTTTTAAACCGCTGATCTGTTCCCTGTACTTCGTTTCATCTTCATAAAATTCTCCTACAACAAGAAGTTTCAGACTGACTTTCTTCAGAATTTCAGGCATTGAATCAATAAGATACTTCAGTCCTTTATACTTCCTTATATATCCGAAAAACAAAATCACTTTCTCATTTCTTAAGTCTATCCCGTATTCTTTATTAATGAATTCCTTCGCTTCTTTTTTCGGAGTTTTTTCACCGAATATATTGTAAACCGGATGCGGTATAAGTTTAAAAGGTTTTTCCCTGTTGAATTTTTTCAGATCGCTTTCAACGGTTTTTGACATCACAACGAAATAATCCGCCTGTGAAAAAGCCAGTCTTGTAAAAAAACTGTCGCCGGTTCTCTTTTCGTGCGGAATTACATTATCACAGATAAATAGAACTTTCGGTTTCGAAAACAACTTCGCAACAAATGAAATAGCCGCAAAGCAAGGAGCAAAGTACGGCAGCCAGAATTTAAAAATAATCAGATCCGGTTTCTCTCCGGATATTTTAATTCCTGTGCTGATCCAGTTAAACGGATTTACTGAGTCAACCGAAATGATATTTTTATTGTCAGGAATTTTTATTGTCGGCTCGCCCTGCTCATACTGCGTTTTTCCCGGAAAAAGAAATTCCGGATACTGTCTTTTGAAAGAATACATTATTACATCGTTTCCTGCGGAAAAATATTTGAACAAAAGCGCATTGTACTGTGCAATTCCTCCCCGCATAGGATAAGCTGTTCCGACAATAACTATTTTCATTTGCTCAAAATTATGAAAGCTGTCTGATGCAGGCTTTATATACATCTTCCGGCGTCAGAAAGTCCATGCACTTGTAATCCGGATTAATGCACTTTGGCCTGAAATAGCATTTGCATTCCTTCTGCGGCTGAACGATCTCGCCGTTGCCGTATAAATCAAACTCATCCGGATTGAAAATATTATTCATAAGCACGAGCTTTCTTTGCATTGCAATTGCAATATGCATGCTCATCGTCACCTGTGACACTATCACATCACACCTGCTAACAAGATTAATGAATGTCTTTAAATCAAAGACACCGAAGTATTCAGCTCCCGTTGATTCTTTCAGAAAAATATTCTTATTGTCTTCTCCCGGACCGCCGAGAAGCAATACTTCATAGTTTTCGCTTTTCAGTTTTTTTATAAGCTCAATCCAGTATTCATCTCTCCACAGTCTTGAAGTCCATCTCTCGCCGCAGCCCGTATTCAGTCCTATGACTTTTTTATTGAAATCTATTTCCCAGTTCCTGTCAAAGGATTTATCAGTGTCAAGAAGATACTTTTCATTTCTGAATTCATATCCGCATATCTCAAAAATTTCCTGCATGTAATTAAGTTTGTTCGCTTTTGAAACCTGATCAAATATTCCGGTAAGATACTTTTTCTCTGCGCTTTTTCCGCATGGATAACATACTCCGTCTTTAAGTGTATACCCCAGTTTTTTACCTGCGGATATTCTGTCCGTGAGACTTATCGCTTCATAATCCTTGTCAAGATTTATTACAAGATCGAATTTTACTGATTCAAGAAATGAAACAGAAGGAAGACTGTAGGTGAGAATTTCATCGGCTTTTGGGTTTGTCTGCGACGGTACGAGTTCGGGTGAATTTGTAAGCCAGTATATTTTTGATTCGGGAAATTCTTTTTTCAGAGGATGCAAAAGCGGTGTGGTTCTGATAACATCCCCGGCTGCACCGAGTTTAATAATCAGAATCTTCTGTTTTGTTTTGTCATAATATGAGCAGTCATTACACATTACACCGTAATCCTTGTTCGGTCTGCACGGAATATGACCTCTGAAATGCCTGCAGTCAGTCTTTACATCTGATAATTTTAACATTTTAATAATAGAGTCGTGAAAAAGTGTGAAATTTAATCATTAAATATAAAATTATTAAGTTTTAATTGTAATACATTTCACCGTTAACCCGGGAGAATCCTGTCTGAATAATAATTATTTTTTGAACCGGGAATAAATTCTTGTTTTGTAACGGCAGGTTAATTCTCAATAAGATATGCTTTTAAACTGAAATCAGTTTACTGTCTCCCGAAGTCATCTTCAATTCTTCTTATGTCATCTTCATCGGACGGATTACCGGGAAATTTATGTATCCAGATTTCTGCAACGATTCCCCAGTCATCAAGACCTGCGAGCCTGTGCCTTGTTCCAAGTTCCATTTCGACAATATCATTATCATTATATACTGACATTTCCTTCGGCTGTTCATCCGTCAGACTTGTATAAATTCCTACCGGTCCCTTAACAACTCTCCATAATTCCGAGCGTCTTTCATGAGACTGCCAGGAAAGTTTTTTTCCGGGTTCGACAATAAGAATTTTCGGACTTACATTCAGTTTCAATACATCATAAGAAAGCTCCACTCCCGAAAAATATATTCTCATAAAATCCTTCAGGCTTCTGTTGTCAATTTTAAAAAACCCTCCCCACGGTCTTTCGAAATCTTCCCCTGAAATCAGAATATTTTTATTTTCAAGTTCTTTTCTTACGTCTGAAGAAATCTGCTCTTTTGAAATCACTTTTATATTTGTTTATTAACAGGTTTAATCAAAACATTTTTTCAGAATCTTTTCCGCTATAGTCTTTCCAATGGAAAAACAGGAAGTTGCCGCCGGTGACGGAGCATTGCACACATTGATAAAGTTTCCGTTTTCGACGAACATAAAATCGTCGATTAGTTTTCCTCCCGAATCACATGCCTGGGCTCTTACACCTGAGCCTCCTTTTTCAATATCATCTGATTTAATTGCCGGTATCAGCTTCTGCAGGGAATTAACGAATTCATTTTTTGAAAAAGATCTTCTGAATTCATAAAATCCCGTCTTCCAGTATTTTGCGGCAACTTTATGAAATCCGGTATAACTCAGAGTATTCAGGGTTTCGCTTAAACTGAAATCGCTTTTAACGTAACCTTCCTTTTTAAATGCAAGCACGGCATTCGGTCCGGCTTCTATCATTCCGTCAATCCTTCTTGTAAAATGAACTCCTAAGAACGGAAATTCAGGATCAGGCACCGGATAAATAAGATTTTTTACAAGATGCCTGGCGGAATCTTTGAGTTTATAATATTCGCCTCTGAACGGAATAATCCGGAAGTCAGTCTCTGAACCGGTCATCTGAGCAATTTTATCCGAATAAAGACCTGCGCATCCGATAACGGCTTTTGATGAATATTTATTTTTTCTAGTAGCTATAACAGGTTCTGTATCTGACGAATTTATTGAGATTACTTCTTCTCCGAATCTGACTTCTGAACCGGCTGATTTTAATTTCTCATAAATTTTTTCCGAAACAGCTTTATAATCAACAATACCGGTCTGAGGAACATAAATTCCCTGTATTCCCGCGGCTTCCGGTTCGTGTTCTTTTATTTCATCTGCTGAAATAAGTTTTGTACCTGACAGTCCGTTGGCAATTCCCCTTTCATACAAAGTCTTCAGCGGCGGAATTTCTTTCTCCTGCGTTGCTACAATAATCTTTCCGCAGATATCATAAGGAATATTATTTTCATCGCAAAATTCAAGCAGCATATTGTAACCCGTGATGCAATTAACCGCTTTCAGACTTCCGGGTTTGTAATAAATTCCGGAATGAATCACTCCGCTGTTATGTCCAGTCTGATGAAATGCGACACCGTTTTCCTTTTCAAGAATGCAGATTTTCATCGAAGGGTTGAACTCAAGAAGCTTGTATGCTGTTGCAAGACCGATTATTCCCGCTCCGATAACCGTAACGTCGTAATTATCCAAATAGAAATTTTTTTACAAAATACGAAACCTGATTTTAAAATTATACAGTTGAGATAATAAATGTTTGTCAGTTGATTCGAAATGTTTGCAAATTTATACGACTGTAAAGCAGATTCAAAGCCTGAAAATTTTTTTATTGAAACTCATTTCCATTCTTGTCCTGAATATTTTAAAACTGTAGAAAAATTTTAGATATTTACTTAAAAACGAACTTTGTTAAAATCTCCTGCCCCAGCATCCAAAATTCAATTTTTATAAAGCAAATGAATGAGTATTTTACATAACATAAAAATTTTAAACCACAGGAGAAAAATATAACATGGCGGAAAAATTCAACAATCTCATTAACGGCGTATGGAAAGATTCGAAAAGCGGAAAGACTTTTGAAAACCGAAATCCGGCAAAATGGGAAGAGGATCTGATCGGCATATTTCCTTCGTCGGATAAGGATGACGTATACGAAGCTGTAGCAGCTGCAAAAGCTGCATTTGAAAAATGGAGGCTTGTTCCCGCACCGAAAAGAGGCGATATTCTTAAACTTGTCGGAGATAAAATGCATGAAAGAAAAGACGAGATTGCATATGAAATGACGCGAGAAATGGGAAAAGTTTTTGCCGAGACAAAAGGCGATGTGCAGGAAGGAATTGATACAGCTTATTATGCTGCTTCGGAAGGAAGGAGACTGTTCGGATTTAATGCTCCGAGCGAACTTCCGAATAAAATGAATTTAAGTTTCAGGGTTCCGATAGGAGTCGGAGGATTTATTACGCCGTGGAATTTTCCGATGGCGATCCCGACATGGAAAATGTTTCCCGCACTTGTCTGCGGAAATACCTGCGTTTTCAAACCGGCCGAACTTACTCCGAAAACCGCAACAATACTTGTTGAAATAATCGACGCTGCAATGAGAGAAGAGCTCGGAAAGGATTATATTCCGGGCGTGATAAATATTGTTCACGGAAAAGGAAGAATAGTCGGGGAAGCTATGATTGCGCATACTGATGTTGACCTGATTTCATTTACCGGATCTACTGAAGTCGGAAAAAGAATAAATGAAGTTGCCGGCGGATCCCTGAAAAGGGTTTCGCTTGAACTCGGAGGAAAGAATGCGCAGATAGTAATGAACGACGCTGATCAGGAACTTGCGCTCGAAGCAGTTCTCTGGGGAGCGTTTGGCACTACTGGCCAGAGATGCACGGCTACTTCAAGACTTATTCTTCACAAAGATATTTACGATGAATTCATTGCTAAATTAGTTGCCAGAGTAAATAAACTAAAGCTCGGTTACGGAAATGACAAAGGAGTTGATGTAGGACCTTGTGTCAGCGAATCGCAGCGGGAAACAGTAAACGATTATGTTAAAATCGGAAAAGAAGAAGACAAGGCGACACTGGCTGCCGGAGGAGATTATGCAAAAGAAGGCGAACTTTCCAAAGGATGGTTTTACAAGCCGACAATATTCACGGATGTAAAACCCGGAATGAGAATAGAGCAGGAAGAAATATTCGGACCGGTGCTTTCGGTAATAAAATGCAATGACCTTACCGATGCGATTAATATTTTAAACGGAACTGCTTACGGATTGTCTTCAAGCATTTTTACAAAAAACATAAACGATGCTTTTACTGCGATAAGGGACATTAAAGCAGGAATTACATACATCAACGGCGCGACAATCGGCGCTGAAGCTCATATGCCTTTCGGCGGCGTAAAGCAGACTGGTAACGGTCACCGCGAAGGCGGATGGACTGTTTATGATTTTTACACTGAATGGAAAGCAGTATATGTTGATTATTCAGGCAAGCTTCAGAGAGCGCAGATAGATAATTATTAAATGTAATTTTCCGTCTTACACCGGAAATTATACGGAACCGGACATTTTGTTTTCTTAGATTATTTTTAATTTTATTTTAAATAATCATGAGAACAGTAAAAGTAATTTTTCCGGCTTTTTTAATGATGATTTCTGTCAGCTGCAGCAATGATGACAGCGAAACTGAAATTAACATTAAAAAGAATTACAGCGAAATTAAAGAAGATTCCGGTAGAGAAAGTACAAATGAAATTTCTTCTTCGGGAGAAAAAACCGGGTTAAAGATTATCAGGCCGGATGAAGTAAAATTTCACACGGGAGACTCGCTTATTGTGAGAGGTTATATAGCTGATATATATTTAAGCGAAAAAGTTGCTTATCTGAATTTCGAAAACAGTTTTCCGAAAAATCTTTTTTCCTGCGTTGTTTTTGAAAATAAATTCCGGGAATTCGGAGACTTGTCTGTTTACAAGAATAAAAGAGCGGAAGTCCGGGGAAAAATCACGACTTATAAAAACAAATCCCAGATTATACTGACTTCAAAGGATCAAATTAAAATTATTCATGATTAAAAAATCAGGCTTTGCCGCTATATTCGGCAAACCGAATGCTGGAAAATCCACATTGCTGAATCACCTGCTGAAGTATAATCTCTCTGTCGTCAACAGGAAAGTTCAGACTACAAGAAATAAAATTCTCGGAATATTAACCGAAGAAAATTACCAGATAGTTTTCATTGACACGCCGGGCGAGCTTGAACCGAAGTATGAACTTCAGAATTTTATGCTTTCCGAAATAAAGTCTTCACTTGACGAAGCCGATGTTGTCATTCAGATTACTGATATTCTCAATATAAATTTCGAAGAATTAAGGAAAACCGAAGACAGGTTCGGTGAACTGCTGAAAAACAAAAAAAGGATAATTGCGCTTAACAAAATTGATCTGATTAACAAAGATAAAATTCTCCCCGTTATTGAAAAACTTTCCGGGCTTTACATAAACTCAGACATTATACCTGTTTCAGCGCTTAAGAATGAAAATACCGGCGAGCTACTGAATTTAATAGTAAAGTATCTGCCGGAAGGAGACTTTTTTTATGACAAGGATGAACTTACCGACAAGCCGGAAAAGTTTTTTGTAAGCGAGATTATACGGGAAAAGATACTAAGGTTTTATCACGAGGAAATTCCGTACAGCGTCATGGTTAATATTACGGAGTTTAAGGAAAGAAGCGAAATCCTCACTTATATTAATGCGGATATTGTAGTCGAAAGAGAGACTCAGAAAATAATTATTATCGGAAAAAAAGGCGAAGGTCTTAAGCGAATAGGTGAAAAAGCAAGAATGGACATAGAGAATTTCCTGAATAAAAAAGTTTATCTTGATTTATTCGTCAAAGTAAGAAAAGACTGGCGCAATGATAAAAAGTTTATTAGAGAAAATTACGGATAGCTTTTTAATAATAACCTGTTTTGAAATTCTTTGCCGAAGAATACATTACAGCTTTATAACCCATATCATTTTTGAATATTAACGGCTTTACAAATTCGTCTGTAGTAAAATAAGTAGTATATTTCCTTACACTCCAGTTGAATTTTACGCTTCCGGATTTAAATTCTTTTCGCGATAAATATTCCAGATTAGTTTCTCTTTCGTTTGTAACCACATAAAAATTCATCGGGGGATCATTGCTTCTGAACTGAAGCACATATATGCCGGTGCCTGAACCGGAAGTATAAGAAAATCTTGTTCTGCCGTCAACCGCAAGCGAATTATCAGTAGGAGTCATGATTTCAGGCGGCTGTTCGGAATCGATTTTTGTTACCGAACCGGGTGAAACAAAAGTATAATTGACAAATCCGGAACCGTTTTTCCTGTCTGCATATCCCGTGATTCTGATTTTAAAAGATACCGGTAATTTATCCGGAACCGTAATTTTAAGCTGAGATTCATTTCCTTCATTTTCATAAAACATAATTCCCGAGCCTTTGTCATAGTTGAATAAATTCGCCGAAAGAGAAAGCCCTTTGGAATCAAAACTGCTTTCAGGAAAATAAACAGAAACATTTGCCGAAGAAAGCTTTTTGCCGGGTTTTGAAGTAATATTATATTCCTGATTTAAACTGCTTTTGACAACGGAAATATCCGTGAATTTAATTGTCTGAAAACCGGATTTATTTCTTACGATTAACACAAGCTGACCGCTGATTCTGTTCTGAAACATCGGCCAGCTGATTTTTAAAAAACTTGTACTGTCGCCTTCTGCAACATCTGTTTCATCCGAATATGAAACTTCCTGACTGATAAATTTCAGTATGCCGCTTTTCCCGTCTGTTAATTTCGGGAAATTTACTTTTGCCCTGACAATATTGAAATAATCTTCAACAGGATCTCCGAAAAACACAATTTCAGGATTTGATATGGATAGATTTTTATAAATGACTGCGGTCGAGTTTGTTCTTACAGCTACAGTTAAATCATATGGCGATTCGACATTCATAATATTAAACTTACCCGCAACATCTGTCTGGGTTTCCGAATCCCTGATAATAACTTTTGCATAGGGAACGGGAAATCCGCGTTCATCAACTACTTTTCCGCTCACAAATGCTGTTCTGTCGCCGGATTTGTCAAATGATAATGCCTTATCAGCATGTACAGTCAGAAAATACAGAATTATTGTTAAACTTGTAAAAATGAATTTCATATAAAGAAAAAAATAATTGTATGAAATAAAATAATGTTAAAATTCATTAAAAAAACTGTTGAAAAGCATAAATCCTAACATCTGCCTTTATTTTTAAAACAAATAAGACTAATTTAGTCCAAATTAAAATTCATTAAAGAAAACACAAGATTTCTAATGGGAAATGAAACTGAAATTCTCGAAAAAGTAACATCCGGAGACTATAAATACGGATTTTATACGGATGTTGAAATGGATATTGCGCCGAAAGGGCTGAATGAAGAAATCATTAAAATGATTTCTTTAAAGAAACATGAAAACGAAAAAATGCTTGAATGGAGACTGAAAGCATACAAAATCTGGCTGGAAATGAAAGAGCCGAAATGGCCGAATGTTCATTATCCTCCGATTGATTACAATGAAATTATATACTACGCTGCGCCGACACATAAGAAAAAACTTAACAGCCTTGACGATCTTGATCCGGAAATTAAGAGAACATATGAAAAGCTCGGAATTCCTCTGGAAGAGCAGCTTATACTTGCCGGAGTTGCAGTAGATGCTGTAATGGACAGTGTATCAGTTGCGACTACTTACAAGGAAAAGCTGGGCGAACTCGGAATAATTTTCTGTTCAATGAGCGAAGCCATTAAAGATCATCCGGAACTTGTAAAAAAATATCTCGGCAGTGTCGTTCCGCAGACGGATAATTTTTTTGCAGCACTGAATTCTGCCGTATTTACGGACGGATCGTTCGTTTACATTCCAAAAGGTGTCAGATGTCCGATGGAACTTTCCACATATTTCAGGATAAACGCCGAAAACACGGGACAGTTTGAAAGAACGCTGATAGTTGCCGATGTAGGCAGTTATGTCAGTTACCTTGAAGGATGCACAGCTCCGATGAGAGACGAGAATCAGCTTCATGCCGCGGTAGTTGAACTTATTGCGCTTGAAAATGCGGAGATAAAATATTCTACTGTACAGAACTGGTATCCTGGCGACAAGGACGGCAAAGGCGGAATTTATAACTTTGTAACCAAGAGAGGTATATGTGCGGGAAATAATTCCAAGATTTCCTGGACACAGGTTGAAACAGGTTCAGCTATTACGTGGAAGTATCCGAGTGTGATACTTAAAGGAGACAATTCAATCGGTGAATTTTATTCGGTTGCGCTTACGAACAATATGCAGCAGGCAGATACGGGAACAAAGATGATGCACATAGGTAAGAATACAAAAAGCAGAATTGTATCGAAGGGAATTTCGGCCGGAAAAAGTCAGAACAGTTACAGAGGTCTCGTGCAGGTAAGCAAAAGAGCCGAAAATGCTAGAAACTTTTCTCAGTGTGATTCACTTCTGATGGGTGATAAATGCGGTGCGCATACATTCCCTTATTTTGAAATCAAAAACAATTCCGCGCATGTAGAGCATGAAGCCACTACATCAAAGATCGGTGAAGACATAATGTTTTACTGCAATCAGAGAGGTATTTCGGAAGAGGACGCAGTTGCTCTGATAGTGAACGGATATGCGAAGGAAGTTCTGAATCAGCTTCCGATGGAATTTGCCGTAGAGGCGCAGAAGCTGCTTGCAATTTCACTTGAGGGAAGCGTGGGGTAGCTTTCACCACAAAGACACCAAGGCACAAAGAAAAACAATATTAATTCATATGAATAATTTTAAGGAACTATCAAATGATGAAGAAAGGATTGGGAAAGAGATTGTTGATTGTGCTTATAAAGTTCATTCTAACTTAGGTCCGGGATTGCTTGAGAAAATTTATGAAACGTGTTTCTGCCATGAACTCAAAAAGAAGAGTTTAAAGTTTTATTCACAAGTTAGTATTCCTATCAGATATGATGGTTTGATTTTCGATGAAGGTTTTAGAATTGATGTTTTGATTGAAGACAAAGTAATTTGTGAATTGAAAGCGGTAAAAGAAATCAATCCTGTTTATGAAGCACAGGTATTGACCTATTTGAAATTTACAAATAAAAGACTTGGGTTTTTAATCAATTTTAATGTTCCTTTGATCAAAAACGGAATTAAAAGAATCATTTTATAAATTAATTACTGAGGACGGATATACAAAACTTTGTGTCTTCGTGCCTTTGTGGTAAAAATTGAAATAATTATGTTAACAATAAAAAACTTAAAAGCAAAAATAGCAACAGAAGAAGGCGAAAAGGAAATTCTTAAGGGAATTGATCTGAAAGTAAACGCCGGTGAAATACATGCAATCATGGGACCTAACGGTTCGGGTAAAAGCACGCTGGCTTCCGTGCTGACAGGCAGGGAAGGCTATGAAGTTACCGAAGGCGAAGTAATATTTGAAAAAAAGAATCTTCTTGATGAATCTCCCGAAGACAGGGCGAGACTCGGAATATTTCTTGCATTTCAGTATCCGGTTGAAATTCCCGGCGTATCAAACACTAACTTCCTTAAAACCGCAATCAATGAAATCAGAAAGTCAAAAGGCGAAGAACCGATGAGTTCGGTTGATTTCCTTAAACTTATAAAGGAAAAAGCAAAGCTTGTCGGACTCGATCCTCAGATGATAAGTCGTTATGTCAACGTAGGATTTTCCGGCGGTGAAAAAAAGCGGAATGAAATTTTTCAGCTTGCAATGCTGAATCCGAAGCTGTCGATTCTTGACGAAACGGATTCCGGGCTTGATATAGACGCGCTCAGAACCGTCGCAGACGGAGTGAACAAGCTCAGGACAAAAGACAATGCATTTATTGTAATAACTCATTATCAGAGACTCCTTGATTACATTGTTCCGGATTTTGTACACGTAATGTACGACGGTAAAATCGTGAAGTCGGGTGACAAGGATCTTGCGCTTCATCTTGAAGAACACGGCTATGACTGGATTACAAATGATAAAAACGCAGTCACCGTTTAAACTTAACCTTTAACATTTTAAAATGAATAACGAAGAAACAGAAAAAACTGATTTAAAAGCAAAACTTCTTAATAATTTCAGGGATTTTGAAAAGAATCTTAACGGAGATGCAGCCGGCATTATTCACGAAAAAAGAAAGGACGCGATAAAATATTTTGAGACGCTCGGTTTTCCCGTAAAAAAACTTGAAGAATGGAAATACACAAACCTTACTCCTGCTCTCAAACATACGTTCAAAAATCCTTTGGAAGAATATACTTCAGCGCTGTCAGAAAACGACATTAAGGATTTTCTGATTAAAAAAGAAAATGTAAACCTTCTTGTTTTTGTAAACGGGCAGTTTGAAAGAAAGCTTTCGAAGATATGCAGCAAAAACGACAATGTTTTTATAGGAAGTTTTTCGGACGGGATGAAAACACACCGTGATATTATCGAAAGTCATTTTTCAAAATACGTAAACTATACAAACAGCGGGCTTACTGCTCTCAACACTGCATTTGCAGGAGAAGGATGCTTTGTTTATGCAGGAAAAGGAGAACAGATAAGCGAGCCGGTTCACATTCTCTGCATTTCGGATGCGCGGGAGGAAGTTTACTTTTCACAGTTGAGAAATTTAATTGTTGCCGAAGACAATTCTTCGGTAAACATAGCAGAAGATTATTATACAATCGGAGATAAACACAGCTTTACAAACACTGTTACGGAAATATTCTGCGAAAAAAATTCGGGAGTAGAGCATTACAAAATTCAGAATGAGGGACCGAATGCATATTACACCGGCACTACTCAGGTACATCAGGAAAAAGACAGCAGATATTCCGATACGACAATTTCATGGGGAGGCGCGATAATAAGGAACGATCTTAATTCAGTATTCGAGGGTACGAATACTGAATGTCATTTTTACGGATTGTATTTGTTATCGGGAAAGCAGCATGTTGACAATCACACATTCGCCGATCATAAGTCCCCGAATTGTTACAGCAACGAGCTTTATAAGGGAATACTTGATGATAATTCAACCGGAGTCTTTAACGGTAAGATAATGGTTCGTCCTGATGCTCAGAAGACAAACGCTTATCAGTCAAATAACAACATACTTATCTCAGATGATTCGACAATTTATTCAAAACCTCAGCTTGAGATATTTGCCGATGACGTAAAATGCAGTCACGGCGCGACTTCGGGACAGCTGAATGAAGATGAAATGTTTTATCTGCAGTCAAGAGGAATAGGCAGGGAAAATGCTAGAACACTTTTGCTTTACGCTTATGCGAGCGATGTAATTGATTCGATAAAGTTTGGTGAACTGAAAGAGATGATTGAAATTAAATTGGAAAAGAAGCTGAAGAAGGGAGACTAGTTTTTCATAAACATGAAATGTTAACAATAAATCAATTGTATGAAAACAGATATTACATTTATTATTTTATCCCTTCTTTTAACTTTAAATTTAAAAGCTCAAGTAACTCAACAATGGGTCGCAAACTATAACGGACCGGGAAATTCAGGTGATTTCGCAGAATCGATTGTATCAGACGGCTCAGGTAATGTTTATGTGACAGGTGAAAGTTACAGATTACCCTCTACTGACTATGCTACTATAAAATATAATTCCGCAGGTATTCAGCAATGGGTGGCAATATATACCGGACCGGGTATTGGAAGTAATGTTCCAGTAGCAATTGTTGCTGACGGTTCAGGCAATGTATATGTAACAGGATACAGTTATGGCGGTGAAACAGGAATTGATTATGCTACAATAAAATACAATTCATCAGGTGATTCAGTCTGGGTGAAAAGATATAACGGAACAGGAAATTCAAGTGACTATACTTCTTCGATTGCATTAGACAGTTCCGGCAATGTATATGTAACAGGGACTAGCATAGGCAACGGTACAAACTTTGATTATGTAACCATAAAATACAATTCAGTTGGAGTACAGCAATGGGTTGCAAGATATAACGGACCCGGAAATTCAGGTGATTATGCCAATTCAATTGCAGCAGATGACGCAGGCAATGTTTATGTAACAGGAAGCTGCAGAGATAATACAGGTTTACTTGACTATGCTACAGTAAAATACAATTCAGAAGGAGTACAGCAATGGGTCTCGGTATATACCGGTCCGATAAACTCAGATGAAAAAGCAGAGTCGATTTCAGTAGATAACGCAGGCAATGTTTGTATAACAGGTTCCAGTGAAGGTACCGGCATTTCTTATTATGCTACAATAAAATACAATTCAGAAGGAGTACAGCAATGGGTTGCAAGATATGAAAATGGAGCTGCTAATTCGATTGCATTGGACGGAGCAGGCAATGTTTATGTGACAGGATTCAGCAATGGCATTGGAACATCAAATGATTATGCAACAATAAAATACAATCCTTCTGGAATACAGCAATGGGTAACAAGATATAACGGACCGGGAAATTCAGATGACAGGGTTAAATCACTTGCACTGGATGGTTCAGGTAATGTTTATGTAACAGGATCGAGTGATGGCTACGCAACAATAAAATATAATTCAGATGGAATTCAGCAATGGGTTGCAAGAGATGACAATGGAGCTGCTAATTCGATTGCATTAGACGGAGCAGGTAATGTTTATGTGACAGGCAGCGGGACAGGTATTGGCGGTACTGACTATAAGACAATTAAATATTCACAATCGGTAGGCATCAGTCAAATATCTTCGGGAGTTCCTGAGATATTCTTTTTATCACAAAACTATCCGAACCCATTCAATCCCACAACCAGCATAGAATTTTCTTTACCTGAAAATTCATTTGTAAAGTTAAAAGTTATTGATATAACAGGGAAAGAAGTTTCAAATTTGGTAAATGAAAATTTTTCTGCAGGAACATTTCGATATGAATTTAACGGAAAAAATCTTCCAAGCGGAGTTTATTATTATAAACTGGAAACCGGAAACTTTTCCCAAACAAAAAAAATGCTCTTAATAAAATAATTTTGGAAACTTTAGAATTGCATAAAGATATTGTAAGCCCCTGTTAGTGTTTAGCGAGTTCTGCGTTCTGTCAGAACGAGCGTCACCTACAGGCATATTCTTATTATCATAAAATATATAATGGTTTTGATTTTCAATGTGATTATATTTCTGCAAAACTAATTGATAAAATTAAATAATAAACGAGTGAAAACGCTTTTAAAAATATTCTTATTTCTTATTATTGTATCAAATATCTCAACTATACTTTCTCAACCTATCAATTGGCAAAAACTATATAACGGCCCAAATCGTGGAGCTGATTTAGGTTATGGTGTTTGTCAAACCAATGATAAGAATTTTGTTTTAGTTGGTTCTACGAGAACCCCTATGTTTACAATGTACGTTTTAAAAATAGATCAATATGGCGATACGTTATGGACAAAAATTATCAGCTCGAGTTCCCTAGTTAGTGATATTTATACAGTTGCGCCAGCAAAGGATGGGGGATGTGTATTTTCAGGATATTCGGATAGTGCATTCTCCATAAAGTTAGATAATTTTGGCAATATCATTTGGAACAAAAAATATCAAAGGAGAAATGTGCAATGTTACAAGATAATCGAAACGCTCGATAGTGGATTTATTGGCTGTGGAAGAATTATTGGGGAGGGTGGTTATATATTTAAAATAAATAAAAATGGAGATTTTGAATTTGACAAATTATTTCCTGATGAATACTTAGCATTTAAATCAATTGACATTGCTCATAATTCCGGATATATAGTTTGCGGAACAATATACAATACCCCTGTATTAGATACAGCAAAAGCCTATGTTTTAAGAATTAATAAAACTGGTGACGTTATTTGGGAAAAGAGATATTATGAACTTTTAGGTTTAAGTGGAAAGGTTATAAAAAACACTGGTTCAGGATATATTTTATGCGGGGGAGCATCGATATACTTTAATCCAAAACCAACAGAAACATTGGCTACTAAGTATTTTATGAAACTGGATACTTCAGGGAATCAGATTTATTTTAAAGAATTTAAAACAGTAGAGACTCAATACCTTGGAGATTTTCAAACAATTAACAAAAACCAATTTTTATTTATTGGCGGTATTGATTCCACGCAAACAACGATTATAACAACTAATGGACTTTTAACTATAACGGATAGCTTAGGAAACATTATTAATGAAAGAACTTATCAAAGTACAAGATATATTGAACTTGAATCAGGTATAGTAACGGGCAATAATGAAATAATTGCAGTTGGAACTTGGGGTGTAGGACCTTCATTCAATCATGATGATATTTATGCTATCAAAACTGACAGTAATTTGTTTGCGAACCCTGTTGTTCGTATAATAAATCAAAATAGTGTCCTTCCAAATGAGTTTGTACTTTTTCAGAATTATCCAAACCCATTCAACCCAAGAACAATTATTAGTTACAATTTACCTAATGGGCTTAATGGAATTGTCACATTAAAAATATTCAATATACTTGGTAAAGAAATCATAACTCTGGTAAATGAAAAGCAAAATGTAGGAAATCATTCAATTGAATTTCATGGTGATAATCTGCCAAGTGGAATTTATTTTTACAAGATACAATCCGGAATATATTCAGATATTAAGAAAATGGTTTTACTAAGGTGATGATCATAATAATGTGAAACATTGATGAAATATTTACTTTCCTTAAATTATTATTTTTGAATTCAAAACAATAAATTTGTTATGAAAACAATTATAGTTATACTAGTTACATTTCTTTTGATTAGAAATATTTTCTCTTATGATACAAATACTCCCGAAATTTATTTGGTAAATTATTCTTCTAATACATATGCAAAATTTCAGTTTTATCCCATCAGTGCTGTTTTTAATGGCAATCTTAATTATGATTTACGAGCAGCCAATCCAGAGGAAGGGCCTTGGTATTATCATTATATTGCCGGTGTAAATACTCAATATCTTGAATTTACTATTGGTACAAATAGTGCAGCATATGGATTAGGTCATGATGGAATACCTCCCAGTAGTGGATATTTAGCAACCCTGGGATATGGTAAATATAAAGTAATTGTTTCCTGGGGATCGTCTCCTGTAGTATCTGATACATGTACAATAGAATTTGACTATTTATATGGATTGGCTGAGGGATTCGTTGGAGATGTAACAATTGGATTTAGAGACGATAGCAGTGATCCAAGAATAGTGTTCCAGTGGTCAGGAGGAGATGAAAGAAATTTAAGAGATGTCGGCAGGAAAATTGAATCCTGGAATCAATATGAAATTGGAGTTAGAGAAAAGAGTTATGGTGATTTCGTATATGATGAATCACATGATAATGACTTTACAGTTTTTCCTCAGGACTCAAGGAGAGATCCTGAATCTGATGAAATGTCTTCTTTTACGGATAATCGAAGTGGAATACTTACTCAAAACCTAACCATAAACAAAAATGTATATACACCTGATAATGTTTGGCCATTAGAACTTTATGATTTCCCCACAATTGTTTCTGTTAGTCCCGGGGCATTTCTAAAACTAGATACTGGTAAAATTTTGGATTTCACTGAAGTAATTTCAAGCGATCCAAATGCTCACTTTGAAATGAATGTGGAAGATAACGGAAGATTAATTTTATATGCAGGATCAAAAATTTTAATCAGAAATAAAAATCATCTTATATTAAAACATGATAGCAGACTTTATCTTGGAAATAATTCTGAAATCAGAATCAAGCCGGGTGGATTGTTTTGTAATGAAGGAGCTTTGATCAGAGGAAATGGTCGGATTGTATATGAAGGTTCATTAATTCATCATATTATGTGTGCTTCATTAGCAGATTATGTGGTGAGCGACAGTGCTAAAATTATTCTCGACTCTAATGCAGTTCTGGAAATTCCCGACAGCTCGACAATCAGTTTTTATGGAAACAGAACCGGATTAGTTATGCATCCGAACTCTGTAATTAAATTCGGAGTCAATTCTAAATTATTATTCGACAGCTCTGCAACTCTAATTGCAAAAGGAGCGACATTCACATCCTTAGATACTTCCAAATCATGGGAAGGCGTAGTATTGCAAAACTCCGGTGAAGACTCCGTCATAAACTGTACATTCAGCAATGCAAAGACTTCTCTGGCATTGATAAATACTCCCGGTCATACTTTTTATTCTCGAATCATTAAGGGTAATATTTTTAATGTTCCATCCGTCGGTGTTGAAAATAACGGAATTTACGGAGAAAATAATTTCAGAATTACAATTCAGGATAATGTTTTTAATATGCCTGCTAATCCGTCAAATCGTATTTTCGGTGTTTATCTGAAGAATAACAATACAACAGGTGTTGAGTCGCTTCCTGACGAGAATGAAGGACCTGCAATTCCATTCAGTATGTTTCTGATAAATAATATTTTTAATAACGGCACCGCTTCAACTCTGCTTCTGAACTATACTTCTTCTTATCTGCCGTTTTATGTGAGGGGAAATACTTTTAATTCTGCAGGCTCTGTAGGAATTATAGGAAGGAATATTACAGGATCAATCAAAGACAATGTTTTTTCAAACAGCGGCTCAATTATTCCGATAGGAATACACTTAATAACGAGTTCGCCTGATTTTTATAATAATGCAATAAATTCGGAAAATGTATCTCTACATACGATCGGAAGTTCATTCCCGAATCTTGCGCCATCGGTTTCCGGCAGCAGTCTCTCATGGCATGGCGGAAAGAATTTACTTTCAAGCCTTCAGTCGGATAATATACAATTAGTAAATGCAGCGAATGTTTATACAAATCTCGGAGAGAACAGATTTACAGTATCGGATACTGCAGAAAACAGATATCATATTTACGGATGGGTTGATACAACTGAACAGATGTACTTCGGAAGGAATAACTGCTGGCTGCCAAACAGCAATCCAAGAATTAATCTGAGACGGATTTATACCGCAGAGCCGATTCCGGCAGAAACAGGATTAACGGATATTGACTGTGACAGAGAAATCAGCGCGAATGATTTAATTACAGAATATCTCGGAATCGGTGTTTATGACACAATAAAGCAAAGTCCGGATACAACAGGAAGTGAACTTACGGAAGAAGAACTTCTATACAATCAGGGACAGAATTACATTTCTGCAGGAATGCTGATCGAAGGCATTTCAGCTTTAAAGAATCTGATTGACGACTACATTTACTTCGAAGACCTGCCTGCATCGGTATATGATCTTTACAGTTGTTATGAATATCTCGACACGACAGAAGAGCAAAGTTACAGAAACACGCTTTACGGAAATCTGAAGCTTTATCTTGACAACAGGATTAATTCGGAAGAAGGCTATGACGGAGAATTTATTTCAAATGCATACAATATAACTCTGATGTGTGATGCGAATATGCTGAATTATGATGATGCGGCGAACGGATACGAATTCATCTCGCTTTTTCATCCCGATCCTGATATAAGACTTAATGCATCGTGGGATTATGCGGAGATAGAAGCGCTGATGGGTGGAGGATACGGAGGCGGAGAGAAAGATTTGGGAATTGGAATTTCGGATTTGGAATTGACTAAATTGAAAGAAATAAATGAAATGAATAGAATTAATGAAATTATCAACAATGATCCAGTGATGATGAAGGTGAAGGAAGTTTATGATAAGACAATAAAAGAAAGTTCAGAAAGAAATGAACGATCAGGAAAACAAATAAATGATAATTTTAATAACGAAGAAAATTATGTTATATCAGAACAAAGTATAATAGAGAGAGAGTCTGATAAATTCAAAAACGAGAAAGCAAGAAGAAACATATTTGAATTAAAGAATCTGAACAGACAGGAATTGGAAAAAAGAAGAGTTGAAGATATGCTACTGAGTGCACAGGATGCTAGAAGCGCAGAATTTGATAATTATGAGACAGCAAGCATTCCAAGTGATTTCAAACTTAATCAGAATTATCCGAATCCGTTCAACCCTGTTACGAATGTGGAATTTGGAATTTCGAAATCGGGATTTGTTACTTTGAAAGTTTATAATGTACTCGGGAAAGAAGCAGCAACACTTGTCAATGAGATTCTATCTCCGGGAAAGTATACAGTAATATTCAACGGAAGCAGTCTTGCTAGTGGCGTGTATTTCTATACGATGAAAGTAAATAATTTGTCTAAAACAAAAAAGATGGTAATAATAAGATGAACTCGAAAATTTTAATTAAGATAATATCAATTCTTTTGTATGCGTTTTATAATTTTTCGGATGCCGGTTCTCAGTCGACCTTTACATGGGAAAAGTTGTACGGTTATCCTTACAGTGATGACGGAGCATATGATATATGTTTGTCCGGCGACGGGAATTATTTTGTTACAGGCGCTGCAGGAGATTATTTATACATTTTGAAACTGAAACAAAACGGAGATACCATTTGGACAAGGAAATATGATATAGATGGTTACGGATTAGGTGTTGTCAAAACCGACGATTGCGGTTGCGCAGTTACAGCAGGAGGATATATTATCAAATTTGATTGTAACGGCAATGAATTATGGAGAACATCTGTCGGAGGTAAATTATTTGATTTACAGAAAGTTTCCGACGGCGGATTTATTGCAGCAGGTTACAGAGTTTTTGACGGATTGTTTGTGAAAGTTGATTCTGCAGGTAATTTGATATGGAGTAAAGAATATACAGTTTCTCATTTGATGGGATTTTCTTCCTGTATTGAAGCTATTGACGGAGGTTATATTGCCGCCGGTGCTGTAAGGAATCCCAGTCCGACAATGATAGAACTCCTGAAGGTTGACGGCAAAGGTGAAACAATTTGGGAACGAAGATTTAGTATTGTAAACTCGACAGATAATGGATTAAGTACTATAAAAATTTCAGGGAATAATTATATTATATTCGGAGCAGCAACTTCGATATTTTTCGGAAAAGTTAATTTGGAGGGCAACCTATTATCCTCTCATTTACTTCCTGATCAAGGTCTGGAGTCTTCTAATGCCGCAAATATTATAAATGAAAATAAATTTGTCTTTACTTCGCAGATTTTCTCTCAGGATCAAACTGAAATGTTTGTCAATAATATGATTACGGATTCTTCCGGTAATATATTGTTCAGCAAAAAATTCAGTACAATGGGATACATGTCATTTGAAACAATTCTGCCTTTAAGCAATAATGATATTCTTTTTGGAGGAATATTCAAACAGATTTCCGGAAGTAACAATGATGAAGTTTATATTATCAGAACGGACAGTAGCTTGTATTCACATCCGTTGTCAATAAATACTGACAACTATATAATACCGAAAGAATACAAACTTTATCAGAATTACCCGAATCCGTTCAACCCTGTTACGAGTATCGAATTTGGAATTTCGAAATCGGGATTTGTTACTTTGAAAGTGTATGATATACTAGGGAAAGAAGTTGTGACACTTGTCAATGAGAATCTTTCTCCGGGGACTTATACAGTAAAATTCAACGGAAGTAATCTGGCAAGCGGCGCATACTTCTACAGAATGGAATCGGGAGAGTTCAAAGACATAAAGCGAATGGTGCTGATAAAATAAGGACAAGTGTCCCGGTAGTAAATAAACATAATTAATTTTATTCTTAATGTTTGTAAATAAGCTGAATCGTAGTACTGTCTTACTTACGGTTCAGGAGATTCTGAAGAAGAAGGGAAAGAATCATTCGTAACATTGTTTCTGCTTTTATTCCCGAATATGTTTACCTTGTAAAATAAAAAAATAATAATAAAATCATCTCATATTAATCCCTCCTGTTACTTATTTTTAAATTGTATATCTCCGCAGTCAGTAATATTTTTTATATAACAGATTACGAAACTGAATTATTTGAATGACATTTGCAAATGATTAAAGCGGATGCAGTAATAATCGGAGCCGGAGCAGCCGGACTGATGTGCGCGATTGAAGCAGGCAAAAGAGGCAGAAGTGTTCTCCTTCTCGAACATTGTGAAAAACCGGGAAAGAAAATATTAATTTCAGGCGGCGGAAGATGTAATTTTACCAATAAGAATGTCAGTCCCGAAAACTTTATCTCTCATAATCCTCACTTCTGTAAATCAGCATTATCAGGATACACTCCGGATGATTTTATCTCTTTGATAGAAAAATACAACATCAAATATCACGAAAAAAAATCTGGTCAGCTTTTCTGTGATGACAGTTCCCGGCTGGTAGTTTCTATGCTGGAAAACGAATGCAAAAATTCAGGAGTCCGGATTATTGTAAATTGTAAAGTTAAGAATATTATCAGAAATGATTTTTTTGAAATTGATACGGAATCTGAAAGTATTCAGACCGGGTCGCTTGTCATTGCAACAGGCGGAATTTCTATTCCTAAAATGGGTGCTACGGATTTTGGTTACAATATCGCCCGGCAATTCAATATCGGTTTGAGGGAAATACATCCCGGTCTTGTGCCATTGACTTTTTCCGGAGAAGAGAGAAAAATGTTTTCGGAAATCAGCGGGGTCTCTGTTGATGCGGAAGTAAGCTGCAAAAGTATCAGTTTCAGAGAAAACATTTTGTTTACTCACAAAGGTCTGAGCGGTCCGGCTATTCTTCAGATTTCTTCATACATTAATAAAGGAGAATCTATTTCAGTTAATCTTTTACCGGAAACTGATTTTTATGAAATCCTTAAGAATAATTCGGACCGTAAAACTCAACTTTCAAATTTTCTGTCTGTTTATCTTCCGAAAAGATTTGCTCAGGCATTTATGAATAAGTATTCTTCCTCCGGACCTCTGATAACTTTTCCGGATAAGGAGCTTAAACTTATTTCAGACAAGCTTCATAACTGGAAATTAACTCCTTCCGGTACTGAAGGATTTGATAAAGCTGAAGTTACTGTCGGAGGAGTTGATACGGACGAACTTTCTTCAAAAACCATGGAATCTAAAAAAGTTAAAGGTCTGTATTTTATCGGTGAAGTTACGGATGTTACCGGCTGGCTCGGCGGATATAATTTTCAGTGGGCTTGGTCATCGGGATTTGCAGCAGGAAAATATGTATGAAATCTGTATCAGGGATCCGGAATAAAATAATATCAGAGCGCAACATTTTTTATTTCTGTATTCCTGTCTTTTATATTCCAGTAAACATTTTCATTCTGCAGAACTTCTTTAATATTACCGGTATGCTTCAGCAGACCTTCCCTGTCATTGTTTTTCAGCAATTCAACTGTATATCCGAAAAGCGAAAAATCATTTGCACATGAATTATTATCCTGCCTCATTCCGACATGACATCTGCTGCAATCAAAATTCACCAGACTGCATAATGGCACACACAAAAGTAATTCATCAAATCCGTCCGGCCAGTCAAGCGCAAGCCAGGCATCTTCCGAACGTCCTCTGTAAAAAATCTCCAGCAAAAATTCCCAGCCTTCATCATTTTTTATTATTTCTTCAAAAGCACTGACCTGCTCTTCGGTCAATCTGCGTGCTGAAGCTGAATCCTTTTCCGATGATTTCCATTTTTCCGATATTTCATTATAGGCAGGCAGCCGGGAAAGTATTTCCATTTTGCAGGTATGTGTGATTTATAAAAAATATTTGCTGTTAATCATGCTGATGCCGGAACCATCTTACCGTATTTCGGAATTCTGTATTCATGATCTTCGGCTTCTTCGCATTCCTTTGAGCAGGATCTTTTATGCTTAACTTCGCATTCTTCGCAGCAGATGAACTGAAAATGGCAGCTTAAATGTGCGCAGTTTACATATCTGTCATGCGGCTTCCCGCAGTGATAGCATTTACCGACAAGTTTATATCCTTCCGCAAAATTTACATCTACGGAAATTCTTTCGTCAAAAACATAACACTTTCCTTCAAACATACTTCCTCTTGTTTCCGGATCTTTGGAATAATTAATAATTCCTCCTTTAAGATGATTTACATCTCTTAGACCTTCTTTAATCAGCAGTCCCGTAAACTTTTCACAGCGGATACCCCCTGTACAGTATGCAAGTATTTTTTTGTCTTTGAATTTATCCTTGTTCTTTCTGACCCAGTCCGGAAATTCCTTGAAGTTCCTCACATCAGGTCTTACCGCATTCTTAAAATGACCCAGATCATATTCATAATCATTGCGTGCATCAATGATAACAGCGTTCTTTTCATTCATCGCCCGGAGAAATTCAGCCGGCTCAAGGTATTTTCCAGTAATCACATTCGGATCTATGTCTTCCTCAAGATTAAGCGTTACGATTTCCTTCTTAGGTCTTACATATAACTTTTTAAATACATGCTCATCAGCTTCATCAGTCTTGAAATCCATATCCTGAAACCGTCTGTCCATTCTCATTGCATAAATATAAGCGTCAGTCTGATCCGCCGTTCCGGATAATGTTCCGTTAATCCCCTCTTCTGCAATCAATATTCTTCCTTTTACGCCGAGAGAAGCGCAGAACTTCAGATGCAGTTTTGCATAATTTTCGTGATCTTCTATTCTGACATATTTATAATAAAGGAGTACTCTGTATACCGGTTTATTTTTCATAAAACAATTTACCCATATTCTGTGTCCGTTTCAATTTCAAAATGGATATTTTATAAGTGCCGCTTGCAAATCAAGTCATTCGGAATATCAGCGAATTGCTGATAATGTTACGTTTGTTTGTTGATAAATATATATTTTATGAATAACTTGCATCGTCAGATCAAAATTAAATTTCAAACTGAGTTTCATAACCGCGGACTTTAATTTGGATTAACTAAAATTTATTTATTAACCTAAAAAAATCTCACATGAAAAAACTTCTTCTCGTTTTTAACCTGTTACTGATTTTAACACTTAATCTTAATGCACAGGATAAAAACTCAGTTTCACAGATAAATTCGGTTTTACCCGCACCGTTAAATCTGAATCAGAATATAACACCGGGTAATAACAGCATCACAAGTTATAACAGCAGATTCTTTGCAAATACTGTTGCAGCGACGAGTCAGACGGTTAAGTCGTATCTCAATACACCCGGAACTCTGACAAACATCGGAAGCTCTCTGGCAACAAATCTTTTCGGTGGCGCTTACGTTGACGCAACAGGTATCTGGTACGGCGCGGAATATCTTGCAGCCGGTTCGGCAAACCTTGTAAAGGTTGATACTACTACAGGCGCAAGGACAGCAGTCGGTTCGATGGCAGGACTTAATGCAGGTCATACGATTACTGGTATTGCTTATGACAAGACTACAAGCACAATGTTTGCTTTAAGTACAAACGGTACAGTCGGAACTCTTTATACATGTAATTTATCTACAGGAGCTTTGACTCAAATCGGAAACACCACAGGTTCTACTCTGCCGATTGATCTTGCTATCAATAATGCAGGAGTTATTTACAGTGCCGATATCGGAACTGACGTGTTAATGACACTCAATAAAACTACAGGTGCCGCGACAACAATCGGACCTCTGAATCAGAATCTGAATTTTGCTCAGGGTATGGCATTTGACTTGTCAACAGATTCATTGTTCTTTGCAGCTTATCTTTCAGCCGGAACAAGCGGTATTTATACTTGTAATCTTGCTACAGGTAACCTTACTTTAGTCGGTAATTTCCCGGCTGCTGCAGAAGTTGATGCTTTTGTAATTCCGGGAGGAGTTGCAAGACAGTTAAATGCATTCAATTTACTTACACCTGCAGCAGGCGCAAGAGTTGTTACGGTTGCCGGTTCGACCACACCTGTAACGATAACATGGGATACTTCAGCAGCGGGTGCTACCTACAAATGGATTTTCGGAAATCCCGTGGTTCCGCCGAGAAGACTGACTATTCCTTCAAGCTCAAACAGCATAAACACAACTTTAGGAGCTCTTGATGCAGTGCTCGCGGCAAACGGATTTACTAATAATGGTTCGGCTACAGACTCTGCAGTCGGACAATGGAATGTTTATGCATATAAAGGACCGGGAGCTCCGGGACCGGACTCACTTGCTTCTGCAAACGGACCGAGAGCAATTACTCTTAGAAGACAGCAGGTTTCTCTGACACCATTTGCGCTTGTTTCACCGGCGACAGGTACCAGGATTGTAACTTCTCCGGTTGATCCGAGTCCTGTAAACATTGTCTGGAATAAATCGGGTTCAGGCGGTTCCACATACAGATGGCTTTATAAAACAGGAGCTACATATACTGATCCTGCTACACTCAGACTGCTTTCTAATAACAGCGGACTCGATACGGTTCTGACACTCAGAAATTCACAGATAGACTCAACCCTTGCAGGACTTGGTGTTGCTGCAGGTGATTCAATTACAGGACAATGGAGAGTCAGGGCATATTCATCTTCTGATTCACTGAATTCAACAGCTCCGGACAGAACAATTACTTTCAGAAGAGTCGGTCTGCTACCTTTAAATCAGGATTTCAGCAATACAGCATTCCCGCCTCCTTTCTGGGGACTTGATGCAGGCGGCGGTACACAATACTGGACAAGAAATACCGTCAGCGGTTATCAGATCGGTACGGGTTCAGCTAAGTATGATTACTGGACAGCTCTTACGACAACACCGCTTCAGACTTTAACAAGCAATCAGTTTCCGCCGGTTTCAGCTCCGTCAAATTATCTGAGATTTAATTATACACATGCTTTCTATCTTTCCGGTACAACACTCGCTCCGGATTCATGTATAATTGAAACTTCAGCCGATAACGGCGCTACATGGGTCAGATTAATCGGACTCGGTGCTTCACAGACACTATCATCGGGAACGAATTCTTCCCCGATTATGACTACTGTCGGCGGTCCTGTTTCAGGCGCATTCACTCCGAGCGCTGCAAATCAATGGGCAACCAAGGTTTTTGCAATGCCGGTTGGAACAAACAAAGTAAGATTTATCGCAAAGAGCGGTTACGGAAATAATCTCTATATTGACGACATTACTTCAGGTCTTATTACCGGTGTTAATTCTTCACCTATTACACTTACTCCTGAAAGATATGAACTCGCACAGAATTATCCTAATCCGTTCAATCCTGTTACAAAGATTAATTTCTCGATTCCAAAACAGTCTATCGTAAGTCTTAAAGTATATGATATGCTCGGAAGAGAAGTTATGCAATTAGTTAACGAAGTTAAAAACCCCGGTGTTTACAGCATTGATTTCAATGCTCTGAATCTATCGAGCGGTGCATACTTCTATAAAATTGAAGCAGGTGAGTTCAGCGATATCAAGAGAATGATGCTTATCAAGTAATTCGTTTTTTCAATCGGAGTTTTTCTTATCCGATGAATTTTTTACAAACCCGGTATTTTAATAGTACCGGGTTTTTTTTATAATTTTGTTTATTGTTTAAATCAGAATCATTAATTTTATTCAAATTTAATTGTACTGTAACATCTCTTTCGGAAAATTTCTTCCGGAACTAGGAATTAATCATTTAACATATTGCCGGATTTTTACAGAAATAAAAATTTAAGATATTCGCTGATTGCTTTTTTATCACTGCTTCCGGTTTTGCTGCATTTATACACAAATTTATTTGCGGGTTACGGTTACTTCAGAGATGAACTGTATTATCTCGCCTGTGCCGGCAGACCTGATTCGGGATATGTTGATCACCCTCCGCTGTCTGTTCTGATGCTTTATCTTTTAAGAATGATAACAGGAGATTCGTTGTTTGCTCTGAGGCTTATCCCCGCCTTATGTTCGGGGCTTACAGTTTTTACCGCATCAGTGCTTACTCTCAGACTCGGAGGAAAAACATTTGCAGTGATTTTAACGTCCTTTGCCGTGATGTTTACTCCGGTTTTTCTTGCGATGAATTCTTACTATTCAATGAACAGTATTGATATTTTATTATGGACAATTGCATTTTATGTTATTGTTCTGACAGTTTCTGAAAATAAAATTATTTACTGGTTAGTTCTGGGAGTTGTATTCGGAGCGGGACTTCTAAATAAAATAAGCTTTGTTTGGCTTGAAACCGGCTTCTTTACCGGGCTTCTGATTTCGGGAAAAAAGAAAGAGTTTCTTACCGTCAGACCTTATCTTACAGCTTTGATTTCAATAATAATTTTTTCTCCGTTTATAATCTGGAATGTTTTCAATGACTTTGCTCATATTGAATTTATTCAGAATGCAACTTCACAGAAATATTCACATATTACGGTTCTTGATTTTTTAAGCGGACAGCTTATGATGATGAATCCTGTTTCTCTTATCATAGCATTTACGGGAATATACTACCTGCTTTTTCATGCTGAAGGCAGGAAGTTCAGCATTCTTTGCATTATATTTCTGGTGACTTTACTTATTCTGATAATTAACGGTCACAGCAAAGCTGAATATCTTGCGCCTGCTTACACTGCGCTCTTTTCTGCAGGAAGCGTGTTTACGGAAAAGAAAACAATTGTCCGTAACAGATGGATTCGGTATGCGCTGCTAATTCCTCTTTTCATTACAGGAATATTAACTGTTCCTCTGGCAATACCGCTGCTTCCCGTTGAATCATACCTGAGTTATTCGGACAACATAGGAATGAAACCTACCACATCCGAAGATAAAGAACTCTCTGGTCTTCCGCAGTTCTTTGCAGATATGCACGGCTGGGAGAAGATGGCTGAAAATGTTTCGTCGGTTTATATGACTTTACAGAGGGATGAACGGCTGCGAACTGTTGTTTACGGCAGAAATTACGGGGAAGCTGCTGCCATGGAATTTTACAGAAAGAAATATCCTATCCCCAGAACAGTTTCTTCACACAATTCATACTGGTTATGGGGTTTTCCGGATATTCAGGATCCTGTTGTTATAGTTATTGGCGGAGATAAAAATGAACTGCTGAAAACTTTTGATTCGGTTGAAGTTGCGATGGTACACAGCGCAGAATATTCAATGCCTTATGAAAATAACATACCGGTTTTTATTGCAAGGAGTTTTAAAACTCCCGCTGCTGAAGTCTGGAAGAATGCTAAGAATTATGAATAAGATTTCCTTAATTAAATCCGGTTTTGCCCGGATACCTGAAATTTTTCACAGTGTTTTCGCCGGAACAGTTTTAATGCATACTAAGCAATGTCATATTCTTTGTTGACGCTTTCTATCCATTCTTCGGCATAATTCACAATAGATTCTACGGTTTCTTTTTCAAAAGGCGATCCGAGATTTGCAGATTTTACAAGTTCCAGAAACGGCTTGCTTCCGCCTGATTTGCAAAGATTCAGATAATCCTTCCATGCAATATCCCTGTCATGATTGCTTTTTCTCCAGAACTGCAGAGCGCAGATTTCAGCCAGGCAGTAATCTATATAATAAAAAGGCATTTTAAAAATGTGACTCTGCATAAACCAGTATCCTCCTCTGTTAAGGAATTCATTGTCTCCGTAATCCAGATAAGGTTTATATTTAATTTCAATTTCACGCCATTTGTTCTTTCTGTCAGCCGGCGTTGCGTCTGGATTTGAATATACAAAATGCTGGAATTCATCAACCGATACACCGTACGGGATAAAGAACAGCGATTTGTTCAGATGCGAGAATAAAAACTTATCCGTATCTTCTTCAAAAAACAAATTCATCCACGGCCACGTGATAAATTCCATTGCCATGGAATGAATCTCTGCAGCTTCTGATGTCGGCGCAATATATTCGGGAATTTCAAATCCCCTGCTCTGATATTTCTGAAATGCATGACCTGCTTCATGTGTGAGAACTTTTATATCATGATCAGTTCCGTTCATGTTGGCAAATATAAAAGGACTTTTATATTTCTTTAAATAAGTACAGTAACCGCCTGCAGATTTTCCTTTCCTGTTGTATAAGTCCATCAGCTCATAATCAATCATAAAATCAAAGAACTCTTCCGTTTCCGGTGAAAGTTTTTCATACATAATTTTAGCTTTTTCAACAATCCATTCGGGCGGACCTTTCGGCACCGGATTACCGTTTTTGAAATTATAACCGGCATCATAATAATACAGATGATCAAGTCCGAGTCTGTGTTTTTTGATTTCTGAAAGTGTCTCAGTCAGGGGCACTATAACTTCTTTTACAGTGTTTCTGAAGCCTTCGATTTCCCTGTAAGTATATCCTGTTCTTCTCATTCTGTCATAACCGAGCTGAACAAAATTTTCGTATCCGAGTTTTTTTGCAATCAGAGTTCTGGTCTTTACAAGCTCATCATAAATATAATCCAGTTCGCTTTCATGTTCCCTGAAAAAATCAAACTTCGCTTCAAATGCTCTCTTTCTTAATTCCCGGTTTTCAGATTCAAGGAAAGGATCAAGTCCGGCAATGTTTCTTTCCTCGCCTTCAAAATTTATTTTTGCGGATGCTATAAGCTTTACATATCTTGTAACAAGCTGGTTTTCCTTTTTCAGATCGTCTATAATATCTTCGCTGAATGTTTTCAATGAGACTTCTGCAGATGCAAAAAGCTGTTTCCCGCATAATTCTTCAAGACCGGTTCTGAATTCAGATTCCGTCAGAAGCTGATAAAGTTTTTTGACAAGACGCATATACAGCGGACCCGTATTGTCAAAATATTCATGCTCGGCGCTGTAAAACTCATCTTCCGTATTGACTGTATATCTTATGTGAGCAATATTGATCATAGTCTCATATTCAGCCCGGAATGTGTTAATCTCTTTCAGAATTTCAAACTGATCTGATGCGCTTCGGGCAGAAATGAATTTTTCCGCAAGTTCATTAAACTTTTTCTCTGTTTCCTTAATGTCAGGTCTTATATAATTTATATCCTTGAATTTTATGTTCAATGCCTGTTTTCCTTTCAGTATTTAATTTTGAGAGATGTTTTTAAAGATATTCAATTGTCCGGATTTATTTTCAGAATAAATTCTTCAACCGGTTTTCCGGAAATGAGATGCTCATTTATAATTCTTTCCAGCACAGCCGGAGCACAGGAATGATACCATATCCCTTCAGGATAAACCACTGCAACTGGACCTTTCATGCAGATTCTCAAGCAGTTTGCCTTCGTTCTGTATATTCCACCATCCCCGGTCAGATTTAGTTCATCAAGTCTTCTTTTCAGATATTCCCAAGATTCCATACCTTTTTCCTTTTCGCAGCATTTCGGTTTCGTCTGATCACAGCAAAGAAAAATATGCCTCTTTATTTTATCAATCTTTAATTCTTCAAGTTTCTCTCTTAACTTCACTTCCGAAATTTTCTCGGTCATAATTTTACTTTCGTTTTTAATTTGAATTTCATTTTATGCATTTACTGTCTGCTGAAATGCCTTTCCCCTTAAAGTATGCCTTGTCTGGGAAGATAATATCGCCTTTCTGAGTCTGATGCTTTTTGGAGTAACTTCCACTAACTCATCATCCTTTATGAAATCAATTGCTCTTTCAAGTGTCATCGGTACCACTGGAGTTAAAATCATGCTTTCATCCTTACCTGAAGCTCTCATGTTTGAGAGTTTTTTCCCCTTTGTCGGATTTACGTCAAGGTCATTGTCCCTGTTGTGTTCTCCGACAATCATTCCCTCATATACCGGATCATTCGGAACGGTAAACAAAGTTCCTCTCGGTTCAAGATTGTATAACGAGTATGATAATGCAGTGCCGTTTCTGTCCGAAACAAGCGAACCTGTCAGTCTTGTAGGAAAGTCACCTCTGTATTCCTCATATCCCTGAAGATAAGAATTCATAATTCCCGTTCCTCTTGTATCGGTGAGAAATTCATTCCTGTATCCGATAAGCGATCTCGACGGAACCGTAAATTCAACTCTCACCCTTCCCGTGCCGTGATTTACAAGATTTATCATTCTTCCTTTTCTTTTGGAAAGTTTTTCAGAAACAATCCCTACAAAACTTTCATCGCAGTCAATGAATAAATGTTCAATCGGCTCAAGCGTCTTACCGTCTTTTTTCTTAAAAATAACCTGCGGTCTGCCTACGCTTAATTCGAATCCTTCCCTGCGCATCGTTTCTATTAGTATTACCATCTGAAATTCTCCCCTGCCTTTAACCACAAAACTCTCGCCGTCAGCTGAATCTTCAACTTTAAGAGCTACATTACTCAGCGTTTCCTTATGAAGCCTTTCCCTGATTTTATTTGACTGAACAATCTTACCTTCTCTTCCCGACAAAGGTGATGTGTTTATAAAAAACAACATAGATATTGTCGGCTCGTCAACAGCTATTCTTTTCAAAGCTTTCGGATTTTCCCTGTTGCATATTGTGTCTCCAATGTGAACATCTTCTATTCCCGCCAGAATGGCTATGTCGCCTGCCATTACAGTATTTGCATCCCTGAAATTGAGACCTTCATAAACCTGAAGTTTGGAAATTTTCAGAGGCAGTGCTTTTCCGTCTTCATTTATACATACAAGCTCATCCTTTTCCGTAATCATTCCGTTTGAAATTTTTCCGATTGCAAGTCTTCCCACATAATCCGAATAGTCAAGATCAGCCACTAGAAGCTGTAACGGTTCTTCAGGATCATAGGACGGAGCAGGAATTTCCTGAACAATAGTATCAAACAGAACTTTAAGACTTTCACCTTTCTTTTCTTCAAGTGTTTTCTGAGCTATGCCTTCCCTTCCGACAGCAAACAACACCGGAAATTCGATCTGCTCTTCGTCAGCATCAAGATCTATGAAAAGATCGTAAACTTCATTCAGGACTTCCTTAGCGCGTGCATCTTTTCTGTCTATTTTATTTATTACTACAATAATTTTAAGTTTTGCTTCCAGAGCTTTTTTTAATACAAATCGTGTCTGCGGCAGCGGTCCTTCAGATGCATCGACAAGAAGAATAACTCCGTTTACCATCATCAGTGCGCGCTCCACTTCTCCTCCGAAATCAGCGTGTCCTGGAGTGTCAAGAATATTGATTTTTACATCACCCCATTTTACCGAACAGTTTTTTGCGGCGATAGTTATGCCTCTTTCTCTTTCAAGATCCATATTATCCATAACGCGTTCGGCGATTTCCTGATTTTCACGGAACATACCGCTTTGCCTGAACATATGGTCAACAAGCGTTGTCTTTCCGTGATCAACGTGGGCAATAATTGCAATATTTCTTAGCTTTTCATTAAATGATACTTTTTTCATTAAGTTAATTTTATTTCAGAATAAAAATGACATATCTTGGGAATAGTCAAATCAGGTGAGTTTTAAAAAACAGAACTGCAAAATAATGTTAATTCATTTGTATTACAAGGTAAGGATTTATGATTTTATATGAAAAATCAGGAATTGCATTAATAAATGTAATTTCGCTGGATATTAACGCTGAAAAAGTCCTATATCTTTTGTATTTTAGTAAAATTAAAGTAAAAATGCCCTTGTAGCTCAGGTGGATAGAGCAACAGTTTCCTAAACTGTGTGCCGGATGTTCGAGTCATCCCAAGGGCACACAGAACAGATGAAATATGATTACTTTCACCTGTTTTATATAAATTAATGAAATTCCGGAATCTTACTTAAAATTATATTTCGGTAATATGAACACAGGGAAAAAAGTAGCTCTCGTAACCGGAGGCGCAAGAAGATTAGGCAGAGATATATCAATAGCGCTTGCAGAGTCCGGTTTTGACATAATTCTGAATTATAACGAAAGCAGTAAATCTGATCTTGAAGAAACAATTTCAGTATTAAATGAAAAAGGTGCCGGCGTTTCTGCCGTAAAATGCGATGTGTCTAAAGTAAGTGAAATCAGAAGCATGTTTAAATCCGTTTTTCAGAAGTATAAAAAATTAAACGTGCTTGTAAATAATGCCGCTGTTTTCAGGCATACTGACTTTCTGGAAACATCCGAAAAAATTTACGATAAATTTCTTAATACAAATCTGAAAAGCGTGTTTTTCTGCAGTCAGGAAGCTGCTAAGATTATGCTTAACAGCGATGAAAACATTAACAGAATTATTAATATAGCTTCGCTTGGAGGCATTGAAAACTGGACAGGTTATATTCCTTATTCAGTTTCTAAAACAGGCGTGATTAAACTGACCGGACTTACCGCCAAGAGACTTGCTCCGAAAATACTGGTAAATGCGATTGCCCCCGGAACTGTTATGATTGAAAATGACGATAATGAAAATGTTAATCCCGAAGAAGTGAAGAAATATCCGATGAAAAGATTTGCTGTTTCAAAGGACCTGACTTCACTGATTAAATATCTTGTAATTGATAATACATATATTACGGGACAGACATTTACTGTTGACGGCGGCAGAAGTCTCTGAATGTCTTTATTCCTAAATCACTGAATTTCAATATTAACCAAAAGTAAGAATTAAATGGCAAATTTTTTAAACAAAGCTCCGAAGGCTTATCATAATCTGAAATTTATAAATTCCCCGGGAGGAAGATCGGTCAGAATACTTACTGAATATTCCGAACCGCTTGAAAGATTCCGCAAATACAAGATTTATCACACGATTGTGTTTTTCGGATCGGCGAGAATACTGCCAGGAAAGGAAGCTAAGTCAAGACTTCTTGCGGTTAAGAAAAAGATAAAAAATTCAGGAAGGAAAAATCCGAAGTTAATTCAGGAACTGAAGAATGCTGAAGTTCATGTTGAAATGTCAAAATACTATGATGATACAGTCGAGCTTGCTTATATGATGACTCAATGGGCAAAGAGTCTTAAAAAACCTAACAAGTTCATTGTCTGTTCCGGAGGAGGTCCGGGAATTATGGAAGCTGCCAACCGGGGTGCCGCAAAAGCAAAAGGCTTCTCAATGGGTCTGAATATTTCTCTTCCGTTTGAGCAGTATCCCAACAGATATATTTCACCAGAGCTGAATTTTGAATTTCATTATTTTTTCATGCGCAAATTCTGGTTTGCATATCTTGCCAAAGCTCTTGTAATAATGCCGGGAGGATTCGGAACGCTGGATGAGCTGATGGAAATTCTTACTCTTGTACAGACAGAAAAACTTCATAAAAAAATGACAGTCGTTGTATACGGCAAGGAATTCTGGGATAAAATTATTAACATGGAAAAAATGGCGGAACTGCAGGTAATTTCTCCTGAAGACCTGAAGTTGTTTAGATTCGTAAATACTCCCAAAGAAGCTTTTGAATATCTGAAAGATGAATTAACCAAACATTATGTCATTAAATAAGATGATAGAATGATAGTCAGCATGACAGGCTTCGGAAAATCCGAAGGAACATTTGAAAAGAAAAAATACAGCATTGAAATAAGATCTGTAAACAGCAGATTCTGCGAGATCAGCTTTAAATATCCGAGATACCTTGCCGGAAAAGATTTCGAGCTGAAGGAAGTTGTCCGTAAGAAAATCACCAGGGGCAAATTAAATATCAATCTGAACATTGAAGGAGAAAACAACAGCATCCCGGGACTTAATATTGACGAAGAGCAGATAAAGGAATATTACCTTCTGCTTAAAAAAATCAACGGAATCATTAATTCGGACAGCGAAATTAAACTCGAGCACATTCTGAGTTTTTCAAATCTGTTTACCGGTGATGTTAATGATGATGTGAAAGAACCGGAGTTCAGGTTTATTTGCGGACTTCTTAATAAAGCACTTGATGATCTGATTAAAATGAAGATTAAGGAAGGTGACAGTTTGAAGAAAGATATTCTTGACAGGATTAAATTTATTGATAAGGAATCCGCTGTGATAGCAAAAATGTCCAAACAGAAACTTTCTTCCGAAAGGGAAAGGATTTCTGAAAAAGTCGGAAGCATTGTTTCCGACAAAAAAATACTGGACGAAAACAGGCTTGAAATAGAGATAATACTCCTTGCGGAAAAAATTGATATAACAGAGGAAGTAATCCGTCTTAAGAGTCATACAAAATATTTTTATGAGTATGCAAAATCAGATGAACTGGCGGGAAGAAGACTGAATTTTTTAATACAGGAAATAAACCGGGAAATAAATACAATTGCCTCTAAATCTCTCGATGCCGGAATATCTCAGAAGGCGTCCGTACTTAAGGAAGAGCTTGAGAAGATTAGAGAGCAGTTGCAAAATGTAGAATAATAAATGCTTTATGTGATTGCAGCACCTTCCGGTGCGGGAAAAACGACAATTGTAAATGAGATTTTAAGGATTAATCCCGGAATTATTTTTTCCGTATCGGCAACAACGCGCAATAAAAGGAAAAATGAAACTGACGGGAAAGATTATTTTTTTTTTTACGAAGGAAGAGTTTTTAAATAAGATAAGTAACAAAGAGCTAGTAGAATATGAAATTCTGTTCAACGATGATTATTACGGTACATTAAAGTCATTTGTTGAAGATAACCTGAAAAGCGGAAAAGATGTAATCTTCGATATTGACGTAAAAGGAGCGCTTTCGATCAAAAAAATATACGGAGACAAGGCAGCTCTGATTTTTATAATGCCTCCGGATGTTGAAACTCTCAAGGAACGGCTCAAAAAGAGGGCTACCGAAAGTTCCGAACAGATTTCAGAAAGAATAAAAAGGGTAGATTTAGAAATCGGAAAAGCAAATGATTTTGATTATATTGTATTAAATGATAAACTGGAAAATGCAGTTTCCGAAGTAAACCGGATTATTAACAATTTTAAAAAATAAATAATAAATATGCCGATAGAAACAATTGATCTGGATAAATTTGAATCCAAAACAGCCAATTTATACGAATCAATAGTCGTAGCTTCGAAAAGGTCGAGGCAGATTAATGATTTTATAAAAATGGAACTCAGTCAGAGACTTGAGCCTATTATCGCAAAGGAAACCGAAGATGACACAATTATGAATCAGGATAAACTGAATATTTCCCTTGAGTTTGAAAAGAGGCTTAAACCTACGCTTCTTTCAGTGGAGGAGCTTATGGATGACAAATTAAACTTTCGTTTTAAATTTCAGGATGAAGCAAAATAAGTTTTCCGGATCTTTAATGAAACAGTTCTTTAAAATATCCCTTTAAATCAGGGATATTTTTTTTAGTGAAAGAAATATATGCTTAAAGACAAAAAAATATTACTCGGGATTTCCGGCGGAATAGCTGCTTATAAAATCTGTTATCTTGTCAGACTGCTGGTAAGACAAGGTGCTGAAGTAAGAATAATCATGACGCCTGCAGCGGCTAAATTTGTATCGCCTGTTACTCTAGCCGTACTTTCAAAGAATGAAGTTATTATAAATATGTTTCCTGAAAATAAAGACTTCAGCTCTGCGGAAAAAATCAGCACCGGCACCTGGCATGTAAATCTCGGATTATGGGCTGATGTTTTTCTGATTGCACCTGCAACAGCAAATACTATTGCTAAAATAGCCGGAGGAATTTCGGATAATTTTCTTCTTACAACTGTATTGTCTTCAAGATGCCCTGTTCTTATTGCACCGACAATGGATGATGATATGTATAAAAATCCTGCTACTGGAAGGAACATTAATATTCTTAAGGAATTCGGTTACAGGATTATTGATCCGGTAAAGGGAGAGCTTGCAAGCGGTCTCTCCGGTGAAGGAAGAATGGCAGAGCCGGAAGATTTGTTTAATTTTGTTTCGGATAATTTATCCGTCAACAGGGACCTTGCCGGTAAAAAAATTCTTATTACGGCCGGACCTACAATTGAATACCTTGACAGAGTAAGGTTTATTACCAATTCGTCAACAGGTAAGATGGGATTTGAAATCGCAAAAGCAGCCAGGAACCGCGGAGCTGAAGTAACACTTATTTCTGGTCCAGTGTCACTCAGTGATATTGAGGGTGTAAAAAGAATTAATGTTAAAACTTCCCGGGAAATGTTCGAAAAAGTTAAATCAAACATTAAGAACAAGGATCTTGTTATTATGACCGCTGCGGTTGAGGATTTTAAGCCGTCTGCAAAATCAGAATCAAAAATAAAAAAAGAGGAAAGGAATAAATTTATATTTGAATTTGAAAAAACGGTTGATATACTTGAATATCTCGGAAAGAATAAAAAAGGATTTAAACTGATAGGTTTTGCGCTTGAGACTGAAAACGAACTCGAAAATGCAAGGAAAAAGCTTGTAAGGAAGAATCTCGATTTAGTAGTTTCAAATAATCTGAATACGGAAGGAGCCGGTTTTGGTACAGATACAAACGTCATTACTGTTACCGGAAGAAATAAATCCGAAAAATTTCCGCTGATGAGTAAATATGAAGCAGGCAATAAAATTCTCGACAAATATCTTAAACTGAAATGAAAACCTCTGAATCCGGTATTGTAAAAGACACTCTGAATTTTCTTAAATATTACGGTAAATATGAAAATTATGATATTTATGAAAGTGAAATTCCCGAAACAGATTTTAATTTACCGGATCCTGAAATTAATACGGAGACAGATTTTAACTCACTATCAGATACAAAATTGAGTTTGGCACTTTCAGTTTCAGAGAAAGAACCGGATAAACAGAAAGAGAAATTCAGGAAAACCGGAATGAAAGAAATCACAGAATCTTTTTCAAATAATGAAAAATGGAATAACTGCAGTACTCTCGAAGAATTTGAAGATGAAATCAAAGACTGTGTAAAATGCTCTGAACTTGCCGGTAAAAGAACGAACATAGTATTTGGTTACGGTAATCCAGGAGCAAAAGTCGTAATAGTCGGGGAAGCACCCGGAGCTGAGGAAGACAAGCAGGGAAAGCCGTTTGTCGGTCGGGCAGGAAAACTTTTAACCGATATTCTTAAGGCTGTGAATTTCGAAAGAGATGAAGTTTTTATCTGCAATATTCTTAAATGCAGACCGCCTGAGAACAGGAACCCGCTGCCGGATGAGATATTAAACTGCGAACCGTATCTTTTTAAACAGCTTGAGCTGATAAAACCTATACTGATACTTGCTCTGGGAACATTTGCAGCTCAGACTCTTCTCCGGAGCAAAGAACCGCTCGGGAAAATGAGAGGCAGGTTTCATTCATACAAAGGAATAAAGATGATGGTTACTTATCATCCTGCAGCTTTGCTGAGAAACCCCGGATGGAAAAGACCGACATGGGAAGATGTCCAGCTCTTCCGTAAAGAATATGATAAGATGATTAAATAATCTTCACACTAACCGTTATAATTTTTTTTAACAATGGCGAAGAAAAAATTCAGTAAAATAAAGACTGAAGATCCTTTAGATGAAACAATGGATGCAGGCGGAGGAAGAATTCCACCGAATGCACTCGAACTCGAATCAAAAATACTGGGTGCTGTATTAATCGATAATCAGGTGATGAACGATGTACTTCAGCTTCTTGAATCTAAGCATTTTTACAAACCTGCGCATGCAATTATTTTTCAGGCAATGGTAAATCTTGACGGCAAAAAGGAACCCATTGATCCGAATACATTAAAGGAAGAGCTCAAACGTCTGGGAAAACTAGAAGATATCGGAGGTATCGAATATATAATTGAGTTAACTTCTTCAATCTCAACTTCGGCAAATGTGGAGTTTTACACAAGGATAGTTTTTGAAAAATTCATTCTGAGAAATCTGATCAGTATATCATCTAAAATCGCAGATAAATGTTTTGATCCGACAGCAAATACTTTTTCAACACTTGATGATGCTGAGCAGAAGATACTCGACATTTCAGAATCTCTTGCAAAGAAAAGAGTCTTATCGGTTAAAGAAGAACTGGACCATCTCATAAAAACTTTCGGCGATCAGAGAGAAAGTAAGAATGCGATTATCGGAGTTCCTACCGGTTTTACGGATCTGGATGACATGACTGCAGGCTTTCAGAAATCGGAATTTATTGTTATTGCAGGCAGACCTTCTCACGGCAAGACTGCATTCTCGATGAATATAGCCAGAAACGCAGCGGTTGATCACGGAAAATCGGTTGCTATATTCAGTCTTGAAATGTCATTCCGTGAATTGCTTCTGAGACTTCTTGCCGGAGAAGCGCGTGTTGACGGAAAAAAACTTAAAACCGGTAAATCAAGCACGGAAGAATGGAACAGAGTATTGCACAATTATCACAAGCTTAAAACGAGTTTGTATATTGACGATACAAGCGAACTTTCAATTCTTGAAATCAGAGCTAAAGCTAGAAGAATGAAACTCGAGTATAATATTGATATGATAATTGTCGACTATCTGCAGCTTATAAGAGGCCCGGAAAATTCCGAAAGAAGAGATCTTGAAGTTGCATATGTTTCAAGAGGTTTAAAAGCGCTTGCAAAAGAACTTGATATTCCCGTAGTTGCCTGCGCTCAGCTTAACCGTTCGATTGAACAGAGAGGGAAAGAGAAAAGACCTCAGCTTGCAGATCTCAGAGAATCAGGAGCAATTGAACAGGATGCAGATGTTGTTATTTTTGTTCACCGGCCGGTGATGGGAATGAAGTTAAATCATGATGACCCGGATTTCGAAGAAATGAAAAGAAAAGCAGAAATTATCATAGGTAAACAGAGAAACGGTCCGGTAGGAGATTTTGATCTTGTTTTCCTGAATGAGTTCGCAAAGTTTGAAAATAAAACCAGGCATCCTGTTATTGATATACCTCAAAGCAGCAGCGATACACCTTTTTAAAAAAAAAGCCCTGACTATTTACATGTCAGGGCTTTTTAATCCTTTTCTGAATCTTAATTTTTGTTAAGACTTCTTTTCAGTTTTATTCTTTCCGGTGCATTTTGATCCGTCACCGCATTTGCTTTTATCGCATTCGAGACCTTTTTCTTTGACGGAAGCTGAAATCAGTTCCGGTGTTGTATCCTTATCGGAATAAAAGACTTTTACACTTGTCATTTTAGAAACATTGCAGGTTTCACCGAATGTTACTTCTTTGACTCCGCTGACGCCCATTAAATTTTTGGTCATTCCTGTTTTGCAGTCATTACATGTGATTTTATCCGTTACAAATTCATAAACCGCGTAATTGTTTGTTGCATCAGTATTTGCTCCGCTCATGTTTTCTTTGCCTGCTGTGCATGAAGATTTGTTCTCTGTTGAGCTTTCCGTGGATGATGATTTTGTGCAGGAAGACGAGCAGTCTTTGCTTCCGTCTTTGTCATCGGCTATAAGAATATTGTTTTGGAAATATAAAAATCCAAAAACAAGCAATACAACCAGTGACCCGATTACGATAATTTTTTTTCTCATTTTATTAAGTTTAGTTTATAAATTATTATTAAGTGATATTCTGATTTGATGATAAAAAATACACGGTTTACATTGACTCTTCATCTAACTCTGAATCTTCCATATTAATTTCAAAATCATCAGATTCAGAATGCTTTTTCTGTTTATTGTCAAAAGATTTTACTTTTTTTTCCCGGATTTTAAATTCAAATCCGGTCTTTACTTTTTCTCTGTAATCTCTTCCTTCATAAAAATTATTGTGAATATTTTCATCAGAATTGCAATTCTCATTAATACTGTTTAATTCATCTCTGCTGAATACATTATTATATTCAAATCCGAAACCGTTAGAACTGTTTTCCCCATCAGTTTTATGATAAAACTGTTTATTTGTTTTTTTATTCATATATATCTGAATCTTTCGGTCTTCAGCTTTTAGGTCTGCAACAGGTGAAGGTTTTACTTTACGGTAAATCTTTATGTCTAACTCAGAATCTTGATTATCGGCAGAATTCTTTTCTATCAGGTTATTAAGTTCATCAGTAAAATCAATATTTTTATCGGGACAGGATTTTACACCTTTCGCCTGAACAGGAATAAAATCTCCAATTAAATTATCTGGGGTTTTAACATTGTCGTTTTTAAAATTACTTACGGTAATTTTTCCGGGAGAGTAATTGAAATGATTTTTATTTTTTTTAATTTTATTACCTGATTTCTTCAACAATTCCGTAAAGGATTCAGAATTCTGAGGTCCGTACATTTCAGTATCAGACTGACTTAAAACAGCTTTAAAAGATCTTTCGATCTTCTGCTGAATATCGCTGTCTGACATATAATAAATGAAACCGGCAAGTAATGATACAATTACCGAGGAAAGAATCCGGGATTTGTCTTTCATGTAATTGTCATTGAATTAATAAAAAATAATTGGCTTAAATATAATGCTTTATCTTTAAAATAAAAATTTATTTTTAGCTGTAATTTTGCCGGATAAAAAAAGCGAAAAATCCTGTTTTATTCAACCCTCTTAGAGGAAAATTTATCTTACTTATTCTTTTTACTTTTCAGTTCATTTATATATTTCTGGATTTCTGCAATTCTGTTTTCGGGATCAGGATGAGTACTCAGAAATTCCGGCTGTCTCTGATTTCCGGATGCCTGCTTAAGAATTTTCATAACTTCCATCTGGGCTTCCGGCTGATAACCCGTTTCGAACATATACTTAACACCGAATCTGTCAGCTTCAATTTCATCTTCTCTTCCGAATTTCATATTAATCATGCTTCCGACATATCTTGCAATTGAAGACTGCATATTGGGAGAATTCGGATCATACATAGCAATATCGGTAGCACTGACAAGTCCCTGTGTCAGTTCTTCCTTTGCCATATGCTCGGCTGAATGCCTTCCGATTACATGTCCGATTTCATGACCGAGTACACCGGCAAGCTGATCTTCAGTCTGCAGAAGTTTTAAAAGTCCCATAGTAATAAATATCTGCCCTCCGGGAAGCGCAAAAGCATTCACGGTATTCGGATCGGCAAGTGTATGAAAATCAAATTTATAAACGGATTTCCCTGCTTCCGTGCCGTTTACAATTTTCTGCCCGACACGCGATACCATATCTCTGATTTTAGGATCAGAAACTTCTCCTCCGAATTCCCTTATCATTTCCGGAGCGCTGTGAAGTCCCAGTGCAACTTCCTGCTCCTGTGTCAGACTCACTCTCTGCTTTTCACCAGTAACGGGATTTACATCTGTTTTACTGTAATATGAAATAATTGCGGCTATTGCAATCAACGCCGCTATTATTAATTTGCCTTTTGAATTATTCATATAATTAATCTGGATTTATTTAATTCTCTTTATTGCAACAAGTGTCCTGTCATCTGAATAAATACCGTTTGCGGAAAATACCGCTACATCCTGACTGATTCTGTTGCAGATTTCTCTTGCGCTTTTCTCCTTGTTCAATATCAGCTGTTCCTTAATTCTTTCTTCGCCGTAAAACTCAAAATCCCTGTTGGTAGCCTCTACTATCCCGTCAGTATATAAAAGAAGAATATCATTCACTCTGAAATTTACGCTGTCGGAATAATATTTCTGATAAGGAGCAGGTCCGAGTACAGCACCGGTGGAATTAAGTGTTTCAATTACATTCTCATCGGAGTGAAAAAGTAAAGGCGGGTTCTGACCAGCATTGACAAACTGACACAATCCTTTTTTGTCGTTTGTAAGTTCGCAGTAAAACAGTGTTACAAATCTTTCGTATGGAAAAGTTTCATATACAAGATTATTAATTCTGCTCATCATTGCCGTCATTTTAATCTGATATCCTGCAGCCATTTTCAATGCGCCTGAAACATACAGTGCTTGTGCAGCAGCTGAAATCCCCTTTGATGCGGCATCTCCGATTGCTATTCCGATTCTTTCGTTATCTTCACTCTTGAGGTAATCAAAGAAGTCACCTCCTACGATTTTATCAGGAAGTGACAAACCGAACATTTCATAATTACCGAAAATCATTTCATGTTCCGGAAGGATGCTTCTCTGAATTTCCCTCGCCTTCTCAAGTTCCTGTATATTCTCTTTAGCAGAAGACTCAATGTCCTTGGTTCTCAATATAGAGCTTAAAGTCATGCTGATAATATTCAGTGTATTAAGCAGATCACCTTCAAGGGTCTTTGCATTGAGAGCTATCAGATACTGATAAAGGAAGTAAGTTTCGCCTCCGGAATCTTTAAGCTTATATCTTTCTCCTACTCCCGTTGCGGAATAATGATAAATCCCCTTTTCAATCAGATGTTCATCTGTCTCTTCCGCTATTACTGATCTGTACAGACCTACTTTTTTAAACATCGGATACCTGTCAATTTTAACTTCATAGTCTTTCTTAATGAGTTCGACATTTCCTTTCTGTTCGAATAAAATAAAGGCATCATGTTTATCATTCAGCTTCCATAATCTTCCGCCGATAATCCTTATTTCTTCATTATTTATAATCTGTTCAAGTACATAACTCAGCAATTCTTCTTCATTGTTGATTTTCGGAGCTTCCTTGATAATATTTTCCAGTGTTCTGTATAATTTTTTCTGTTCCATTATTTATGTTTTATTAGATTGAATGAAAAAGTTCACAAGCTAGTAAGTTTTTCCTTGTTCCTGACCGAATACAGGTTTCCGAGTTCAGCGCCTACGACAAATATTACGGATATATAATAAATATAAAATATACTTATCACTATTGTGGCATACGTTCCGTAAATTTTACCGAAATCTGCAATTTTCAGTATGTAAAAAGAAAATAAGAATTTAAGTATTTCAAAAAACGCTGATGCAAATAAAGAAGAAAAGACCAGGACTCTTCTGTTAAATTTCCAGTGAGGTACAAACGCATAAAGCACATAAAACAGACAGAATGAAATTAATACACCGACTGCGAACGGGACTATTTTCTGAAATAAAGTAAGTGTAATATATTCACCGAAAATTCCCTGAGAATACATTTCTACTACCTGCACCGAAGAAGTAACTGCCATTGAAGCAAGGAATAAAATCACACTTATTATTACAAGAATAAAATCCCTCAGCTTACCGATAAAATAATTCAGATCTGTTTCAACTTTATAAATTTTTCTCAGAACATCCCGCATTGCGCTGAAAAGCCCGCTGACTGTCCAGAAAAGACCGCTTAATCCGATTACACCTGTCAGAAATTTATTCGAAGTCAGTTCCTGTGTCCTGTCCAGCAGTTCAAAAATAAATCTTTCTTTATACTGTCCGGGCAGCGGAATCATGCTGTTCATATATGCAATGAGTTTTTCCTGAACAACATTGCTGTCAAGATAAATTCCGAGAACAGTCAGTAGAAGCAGAAAAAAAGGAATCAGACATATTAATACATTGAATGAAATACCGGATGACATAATCCATATATGATCATTGTCAAATTTATCGATAAGATGATAAATATAATAATAAACAGTATTGTAGAATTTAGACTCCCTGAGGAGTTTTGTCCGGTTCAGGATAAACTGTTTCATAGCTATAAAATTTCTCCCGACTTTTTCTCGACAGAAGCAAGAAATTCAAAGCTGAAAATCAGTTCGCTCATCTGAAGTATCAAATCTGAAGTAATTACATCGTAGGAGACATGCTTAGTCTTTTTCCTTATCAGTCTGTAAGCTTCCTCGCTTCCCTTCCCGCTTTTCAGCGGTCTGAGAAAATCAATTCCCTGTGCTGCGCAAAGGAATTCCACGGAAAGTATTTTTCTTACATTGTTTACCACTTCAAAACATTTTCTCGCTCCTACTGAACCCATAGAATTATGATCTTCCTGATTTGCACTTGTAGGTATAGAATCTACAGATGCAGGATGACATAATACCTTATTCTCGCTGACAATTGATGCAGCTGTATACTGTGCAATCATAAGTCCGGAATTTATCCCTCCTTCGGGAACAAGAAATCTGGGAAGTCCGCTCAGACTTCCGTCAAGGAGTCTTGCTGTTCTTCTTTCACTGATATTGCCCAGTTCACTGATTGCAATTGCAAGAAAATCCGCAATCAGCGCAAGCGGCTCTCCGTGAAAATTTCCACCCTCTATATGCTCTTCCGTTGATGAAAAAATAAGAGGATTATCGGTAACAGAATTGATTTCAACTTCCAGAACTTTTCTGCAGTATTCAATTGTATCCTTTACTGCCCCGTGAACCTGAGGCATGCATCTGAGTGAATAAGCATCCTGTACTTTCCCGCAGTTTTTGTGAGACTTCATTATCTCGCTTCCGTCAAGCAATCTTCTCAGATTTTTTGCGCATTTAATCTGACCTTTATGAGGTCTTGTTTTCTGAAGCTTGTCTGAAAATGCCTTCACTGTCCCTCTGAGAGCTTCAAGCGACAGACTTCCTGATACATCTGCCAGCTTTGACAAATTCTGTGCATCATAAACAGATTTGCATAAATATGCCGACATCATCTGCGTTCCGTTTATAAGTGCAAGACCTTCCTTTGATGAAAGTTTTACAGGCTTAATATTTTTCACAGCCAGAGCTTCACTGCTTTTTAGAATTTCACCGTTAATTTTGCAGTAACCTTCACCTATTAATGTCAGTGCAAGATGCGAAAGAGGTGACAAATCTCCCGAGCTTCCGACTGAACCCTGAGATGGTATTAACGGTATTATTCCTGAATTGAAAAATTTAATGAGATGATTCATCAGTTCTAATCTTACTCCGGAAAAACCATTTGCCAGGGAGTTTATCCTGAACAAAAGCATAAGTCTTACAATAAAATCAGGGATGTAACTTCCGGTTCCCGCTGAATGCGATACTATTAAATTCCGCTGAAGTTTTTCCGTATCCTGAATCGATATCCTGACATCTTTGAATTCTCCGAATCCCGTAGTTATTCCGTAAATGATTTTCCCTTCATTTATCCATTTTTCCACGAGATTTCTGGAGTCCTTGATTTTTTTTTCAGAAGATTTGGAAAGCGAGATTTTTTTATTCTGCAGAACTATCTCTACTGAGTTTTTTACGGTCAGATTCTGCCCCGTAATAATAAAACTTCTATTTTGCATGTTTCAATATAACAACGATGAAAGGAATTATAAAGATAGAAAAGCCTGTTGCTTCAGAAATCTAAACTGTATTTTAAATTTATCAGATTCTGCAACGGTATACCTGCAATCTTATATTTTATTAATGTTTCTGATACTTCAATCAACTTTTTAAAATGAATAAGCCGGAGTTTTTAATTCCGGCTTATTCCAAAAGTAATGTATTCAGGATTTTACGCTGATTATTTTACAAGCATCATTTTTTTCGTTGATACAAAATCAGCTGATTTTAAAGTATAAAGATAAATTCCGCTGGAAAGATTATTTGCATAAAAATTAACCGTATAATATCCGGCAGTTTTGTTATCACTGACAATAGTCGCCATTTCCTTTCCGGATAAGTCATAAAGTACTAAGCTGACAATTCCGTCGGAAGGAATTGAATATTCAATTTTAGTAGAAGGGTTGAACGGATTCGGATAATTCTGTGAAAGAGAAAATTCAGACGGAATTCCTACATTTACTTCATTTGCAAGATTGAAATATTCATAATTTCCGTTAATGTCGATCTGTTTGAGTCTGTAATTGTATTTGCCCGTGTTAACTGTTTCGCTGAATGTATAATTGCTGCTTGTTGAAACAGTTCCGTTTCCGTTTACAAATCCGGCAACAGACCAGTCATTTGAGTTTACAGATTTTCTTTCAACCTGAAAACCGGAATTGTTCAGTTCACTCGCTGTTGACCAGTTAAGAGTTACATTGTTTCCTGCAACAGCAGAAACAAAGCTGCTTAATTCGACGGGTAAAGCTGCATCCGGATACAGCTGATGTCTTATCTCTCCTCCGGGAAAAACAGCAGTATGAACATTCACATACATAGAATCTGACATGAGCCAGGCTTCCTGCTGCGGAGTAAGGACATATGAATTTGCATAAACTCCTGAAGTTACTCCTGTCGGGAATCCTGCAAATCCGATTCTGACGGGAGAATTTGTGGTAGGACCTGCCGGAGCATGGAAATGCGCTGCAGTTGTCGGACCTACAAGTCCGGAAAAATTCAGTGTGAATGATAGTACTTTTGTAACGTCATTGAATGTACCGCTGATGGTTCCTGTACCGGGCGATGCATTAGGCGGATTTTCATTTAATCCGGATAAAGTATGATTTATCGGATAAATAAGAGCAAATGAATCTGCCTGATACATAAACAAAACTGATAACACTGAAACTAAAGCTGCGAGTTGTTTGTAAGTTTTTTTCATGGTGTTTTTTTATTTAATTTAATAAAGATGTTTTTTAATCAGCATAAAATTCCGTCTGCTAAAAACTGAAACAGCTTTTTATTCTGTTGTGGGCTTACTTCTTAAATCTTCTTCCTCCTTTCCGATTTAAAAAGGTTTATTTGTTAATATGTTTTAATATTAAATAATGTAACTGTTATCACCATTAAAATTATGAACAGATAAAAATGAATTACTCAAAAACAATGTCTTGAATAAAATCGATCTGGATGTTGGGGGAAATTTCTTCCGACTAAAATAATGCTTATGAAATTTAATTGCAAACTTTTTTTTCTTTGAATTGTATTCGGATGTATATTTATATGATTTGATTTCATTCATTCCATTGAGCATTTTATCCGGTAAAAATATTCCGGTATATCTTACACAAAAATGGAATCCAGAAAAATCAGTCTGATAAAGGGAATTACATGGCGTGCTATAGGAACACTTGATACAATTTTTCTTTCCTGGCTTTTTACGGGTGATGTTACCAAGGCATTGAAAATCGGCGGTATTGAGCTCTTTACTAAAATTATTCTTTTTAATTTCATGAAAGAGCCTGGCTGAAACTAAAAACCGGAAAACGCGAGATTATTTCTTCTGACGGAACGGTTCACATAGTTGACAGACACAGAAGGAGTATAGTAAAAGGCAGAAGCTGGAGAATATTCGGGACAATTGACACAATCATAATAGCTTTTTTTATAACAGGAGATTACACAAAGGCTTTTGAAATCGGTTTTACGGAAGTATTTACTAAAATGCTTTTATATTATCTGCATGAAAGATTCTGGCTGAAGATTTCAAGAAGCAAACTTACCGTTCAGAATATAAATAATTCCGCAGTATCAGAATAAATTATTTTAAAATACCATAAATTAAATTTGAAACCGCATACATTAGTCAGGGAATGTTTTTTTAATCTGAAACCGAAAGAGATTTTTGATTTTTTCAGTAATGCTGAAAATCTCAACAGGATAACCCCGCCGGAACTCGGATTTAAAATTTTATCGCGTCTCCCTGTGCAGATGAAGAAAGGAACTGTTATTGATTATAAACTCAGGCTAAACGGTATACCATTTAAATGGAAGACAGAAATTACCGCTTGGAATCCTCCCTTTAGTTTTACGGATTCACAGATTTCGGGTCCTTACAGAATGTGGGTACATGAACATAAATTCGAAGAGATAAACGGCAGAACTAAAATGACTGACAAAGTAAACTACATTTCACCCGGCGGAATATTAGAATTCATTCCGCATAATCTGTTTGTTAAAAAAAAAGCTGAATACATTTTTGATTACAGGACAAAAATTCTGAATGAGATTTTCGGGAATAAATGATTCACTGGTAAATCATTTATTTTGATTAATATCAGTTAAATTCATTTCATATCATTCGGATACTGTCAGTCTTTATTATTTAAAACATCAGTCAAATTAATTTTCCAGATCATATGATCAGCATTTTCAGCCCAGTAGTCCTTTATAATATAGTCTGGCTTTCCGAATTTCCTGCTCCAGATTTTCTGAGCAGTTTCATATCCGCTGTCCAGGCAGAACTCTTTGACCCCGATTTTCTCAAGCTGATTATATACAGCATTTAAAAGCCTGCTGCCCAAACCTTTTTTCTGATATTCCGGATGAACAAATACTGTTCCTACTTCGGCAAGATATGATAATTTACCTTCAGTGCATTTATTGATAGTTTCATTTGCCTGACCGAATTCCGCCGACCCGACTATTTTATCATTATCCTTTGCAATGAAAAAAAATCTTTCCGCTCCGTCGCTACTGAAGTCCTGATTCAGATAATTTCTTTTTACTTCTATTTCTTCCGCAATAGAATCCGCTAATTCTGATATACCGTTTTTTTCAAATGTGTCTCTGATCACTATTTCAAAAAATCTGTATATCATCTCTTTATCTTTAAATTCAGGCCGGCTAATTTTGATTCTTTCTGTTTCAGATGATTTCATTATATATTAATTATCAGTTAAGATTTTTTCAAAAAAAATTACAATAAATGTTCTATTATTTATTTGAATTATGAAAATGAATGATATTCAGAAAGTTTATTTTATCTTTTATAACTTCTGCTCTGAATCACTTAACTACGGATTCCAGTCTTTGCAAAAAGAATCCAATCAATGATTGTAAAATACAACATTTAAATATCTGAAAAGTGAATCAGATCAATTTCAGTTTGAATTTTCTGATCATTTATCAGTTAAATTTTCTTGAATGCGACTGAATTATTTATAATCTGAATTTTTTCAACGGAATAATATGCAACTTTTTTATTTCTCACCGCAGATTACAAGAGCGCTTGATTCAATTATAACATTTCCGTCAGAAAATTTATCGTTCACAGCCTGAAAGACTTCATTTATAATTTTTTCTTTTAAAACTTCATCAGTTTTATTTAATATAGCAACAATCGGAGCACCGACATCAGTCATCATTTTCCAGTATACTTCTGCAGTATTACATCGTAGTTTTCCTTTAACTTCGTGCTGTGTTACATTTTTAAGACCTGCCTGATTGAAAAGTTCTTTCATAAGTCCGTCCTTTGAGCAGCGGAACATACCAGGTGCGCCGGGAGGAGGCTGCGGAAAGTCAATATTATTCCTTATTGTATCCATAATTACCGTCACCCAGAAATTCTTTTGGGGCACGTTCCATACAGCAGCTGCTATTTTACCAAAGGGTTTCAGTACGCGAATCATTTCATTTACTGCCAGAGACATATCAGGAAAAAACATAAATCCGAACCGGCAGCTTATATTGTCAAAAGTGTTATCCTGAAAAGGAAGTTCGCATACATCACAGTGATGTGTTTCAATATTGGCGATGTTTCTGAGTTTCGCATTCTCACGCGCTATTTCAAGCATTTCCTCCGAAAGATCTGTGATGATAACTTTACACCCGTTCGACTTTGATGCAATTGTGAGACCAGGCTCACCAGTACCGGCAGCAATATCCAGAATGATATCAGTTTCTTTCGGATTTATGAGTCTGATAATTTCATCTCCCACCGGTTTTAAAAAATCCATCAGAAGTTTGTCCCATTTTTTCCAACCGGGGGAAAATTTATTCCAGGATTCTCTCTGCTGATTCCGGATTTCTTCTAAATGAGTTTCCATAATGTTATTGATTAATTTTAAATTTCGAATAAATTTTCAGACATCATAATTCTTTCCTTTTTAAGCATAGAGTAGAACAACTGATCATATTTCATATTATCGATCCAGTATTGCTCGCGAAGTCTGCCGTCAAGCTTAAATCCAAACTTTTCAAGCAAACTGACTGAAGATAAATTATTGGATGATGTTGTTGCATAAATCTGATTCAACACTGAATCTTTGTTGAATACATTTTTTAAAAATAATTTTATCATGGACGATCCCAGACCTTTGCCTCTGTATTCTGCAGGAAGATAATAACCGAATTCAGCGCTTTGGTTTCTTGTGTTAAAGTTAAAAACCATCACTTTGCCGAGAGGTATCCTTTTCTGAAGCATTAGCAAATAAATTTCAATCTCACCTTTATCAATCCGGTATTTCAGATTTTCAAAATACGTTTCTTTTACCGGGGAATTATTAACAGGGCGGCAGGTAATATCAATTTTTCTTGGTTCATTTAATTCCCATTCATACAGAATTTTAAAAAATTCAGTATCTGTAAGTTTTAGTTTTCTTAGTTCTGCTTCCATTTTTAAATTCCCGGTTGAAATAAAAGTTAAATCCTGTATTTGCCTGGATAATTTACATATTTTCTTACGTAAAATTATTTCTTAACAGAATCGCTTCGCTTAAAATAAAATTCATGTCTGTTAATCCAGTCAGACTGATCTTCAAATTTTACATCCTTGCGGATAATTAAAATTTCTTCTCCCAGAGTATATGTATGTCTGATTAAAGCAGGTTTACTTTCATTTCCGTCAACTCCGTCTAATTCAGTTTTAAATTCTACAGCATCGTTCTGAAGATATTTTTTAGAAATTACTGTTTCATCATTTATCATAGTTCCGTCAAATGAAAATGTAACAGTGTCGGCTGAATTCGCCTGAGGTTCATCCGGATAAATTCGCTCTAACAAATACTTTTTCATGCTGTCAATCTTTACAATTCCTACATCAACAGGCATTGAATACGGCTTACCTGTTGTATAGTCAAGATAAGTCAATGTTCCTGTCCAGCTGCCGGGAAGAAACATCAGATCTTCATCTGATAAAACTTCCTGTGAAAAAGATATTCCGGGATAATCAGATATTAAAAGAATAAGTAAAAATATTAACGGCAATTTGCATTTCATTCAGAATAAATTTGATTTTAATCTGTATTTCATTTCAAAAGTAAGATATGAAAAATATGTTTTTATAAATTTTCACATTAAAATAAATAAATCTTAAACATTATTCCATGTTTCTATTTAAAATATTTATCCCTGTAATGTTTATAATACTATCTTAAATACTAATTATAAAAACAAAAATTATTACACGAATTAAAAATGGCGAAACCGGCAAATCCGGTTCCGCCATTAAAGAGCAAAGTTAATAAAAATGATCCGGAAAGAAACTGATCATTAAAATTTAAATCAGTCTTCCGTTTTATCTTTTCAATTTCGGTTTGCTGCTTTGACCGAATTTAAATACAAGTGCTCCGCCGAGACCGAACTGATACATTGATGATTCTGAATTCAGACCTGCTCCGACTCCGCCTGTCCCGAGATAAAATCCACCGTCAACATTCTGAACAGCAGAAAGCACAGAACCGTAAATAGTAAGCCCCACACTTTTTGAGAAGTTAAATCCGAATCCGAGTTTTCCTCCCCATGCAAAACTTGTTTTTGAGTCTTCTGTTGCGCCCGGAAGTGGGTCTTTGTTTGTCATAATAGAAAGGCCTGCCATAAGACTTCCGTATCCATAGACAATTGATCTCGGAATAGGCAGGTATTTATTTCCAGCAAGCATAATGAAGTTGCTTCCCAGCCCGAAAGATGTTTGCTTGCTTGAGTCAGGTAAATTGCTGTTGCTGGTGTTATAGTTTACGTCAACATCGGTATCCATTCTGTAATAAAGAAGTTCTATTCCGTATGTAGGCTTTACAATATATTCAAAACCGAGCCCCCACTGATAATTTCCCTTAATCGTGCCGTTAAAATAATTGTAATTGTTGGTTACAGCTTCAACATCATCATCGAAATTATAACCCGAATAAAGATTCAGCCTGAACTGCTGTGCATCGGACTGTTTTGCAGAAATTAACAACACTGCAAGTAAAAAAAGTAAGTTGATTGTTTTCATTGTTTTGTTTTTTAGTTTAAAAAATAAGTTTAAGATCTTATAGTGAAATGGATATAAATTGTTTCTAAAATGTTGTATAGAATATTTAATTATTTGTCTAAATTTCAGAAATTTATTATAATATTTCCGGGCTTTCTCAAGATATTTTTAAAAGCGTTATTGGAAAAATTAATTTTTAAAATCCGGCAATAGAATAATTAATTACTTTATCACCGGATATTTTAATTAGGATTTGAATAACTGAATACTATTTCGGAAATCATACGCTTTTAAGTAAATTAACCGTACTTTATAAACCGTTGATAGTATTACACTGTTGAGACACCCTGCGAATCTCCGTAACTGTAATCACATTAAAAACAAATCAGTGCAGTCCGCCGTCATTTGCTGACTTCAGCTGATCCATCACCTTGTCCAGATTAAATGAACCGGGCTTTTGGCTCGGCGGATAATCTACAAGAGACTGTATCTGGGAAGCAACAATTGCCTGAGCTCCCATTAATACAAAAGCCCTGTCAAGATACCAGTCGTAATAAGTATTTGAATTCTCATCTGCACGCTCAAATGGATCTCGTCTTAAATGGAACAATTTTGGTGCTCTCAGTTCTACAAATGGCTCCAGCCAGCACTGTAATTGCTTTGCTCTCTGCTCCATGAATACCGCTTTCCAGTCTCCGAATCTCAGCGCTACAAGTTTTGCATCGTCATTTACATAAAAAAATGAATTTCTGGGACTTTCTTTAACTTTCCCTTCGAAATAAGGGAGCATATTGAAACCGTCAATATGAACTTTGAATGTCTTCTTACCCGCCTTATGACCAGTCAATAATTTTTTACTGGTTTCCGGCTCTCCTGCTGCTGCAAGCAAAGTCGGAAGCCAGTCCTGATGAGAAACAATACCGTTCAGAGTTTTTCCGGCAGGAAAATGTTTTGGCCATCTTGCAAATGCAGGCACACGAAATGCGCCTTCCCAGTTTGTATTCTTCTCGCTTCTGAATGGAGTAATACCTGCATCCGGCCATGTATTGAAATGTGGTCCGTTATCGGTTGAATACATTACTATTGTATCTTCCGCAATTCCGAGCTTATCCAGTCTGTCAAGAAGTTTTCCCACGGATTCATCATGAGCAACCATTGTATCATTATATGGACCCTGTCCGCTCTTTCCTTCATCAGATTTTTTACAGTGTGTTCTGAAATGCATATGAGTTGAATTCCACCAAATAAAAAAAGGCTTATCATCCCTGACTGCTTTGTCCATAAATTCAATTGTCTTCTTGGTTACTTCATCATCAATGGTCTCCATGCGTTTTTTTGTAAGAGGTCCGGTGTCTTTTATAGGACCGCCTGCAAAACTGTGAATCACGCCTCTTGGGCCAAATTTTTTCTTGAATGCAGGATCTTTCGGATAGTCATAATTCTCAGGTTCTTCTTCGGCATTCAGATGGTAAAGGTTTCCGAAGAATTCATCGAAGCCGTGATTCGTCGGTAAGAATTCATCCCTGTCCCCGAGGTGATTCTTTCCGAATTGTCCCGTAACATATCCGAGCGGTTTTAATAATTCCGCAATTGTAGGGTCGCCTTTCTGAAGACCTTCCGGAGCTCCCGGCATACCTACTTTGGTTAACCCTGTACGAAGAGGATTCTGACCAGTTATAAATGCTGCCCTTCCCGCAGTGCAGCTTTGCTGACCATAATAATCCGTAAACGAAATTCCTTCGTGGGCTATACGGTCTATGTTAGGAGTTTCGTATCCCATCATCCCGCGGTTGTTGAAACTGATATTCCATGTTCCTATATCATCTCCCCAAATTATAAGGATATTTGGTTTTTTATTAGATGAATCTGATTTCTTTGTTTGTTTTGCCATGACAATAGTTTTTAGTTTTTTTGAATTCGTTAATCACTTCTCTTTCCTTAATTACATTTCTTATACTTTATGTCACAAAATCATTAAGAAATACTCATATTGGTTATTCCTGAGTCTCTGTTTAAATCCAAAATCGTAAATAAAAGATCTAAAATCGTAAAATCCAAATTCCAATTACACCTACTGCTTTGCAATTGCCATATTGACTTTATCTTCAGCTGTCACAAGGTGATTATGGTCATCTTCACCTGTTTCAATCTGAACCCAGTTGATCACACCATTAAATTTATTTCCCGCAGGACCGTAATCTGTAGATGCAGGAGAACCGCTGTCTGAGCCTACGTCACACGCCTCATCAGCTGAATATCCCATAGGTATGGTTTTTTCTACTCTGCCTCTGCCTGCCTGCTTGCCGTCATAGTATAGAGTAACATCTCCGCCTTTTGCAAGTCCTCCTCCGTCATATTTGAATTCAACTCTCAATTGGTGTTTACCTGAAGGTATAGCTGTTTCAGCTTCAGTCATATAATAATCTATTCCGAAGAAATTGAAACAATACTTAAGCTTTCCGTCTTTTGCATATAAACTCCATCCTCCGACTTCTCCGCCCTGTGTAATGATAACACCGTTTGGAGTTACCCCATCCGGAATTTCGACATCTGCAGTTACAGAATAAGATTTATTTTTTAAAGTAAGGATACAATGTTCAGCTACTCTCATTCCGCTGAATAAGATTTGTTTGTTTCCCTTTATCAGCTCCGGACGACCTGCAATATCAGGATTGAACCTTTCAAAGCCTCGGTCATCAAGAGGAACGACATTATATTTTGTTGCTTCTATCAGCCAGAGTCTTTGCAACTCTGCAAGCCTTTCAGGATTTTCCTTTGCAATATTTTTTGACTGTGTCCAGTCATCAGGACCGTATAACTCCCAGACATCTGAATCAAAAGGCGGAGGTATTTCTGCACTCCAAGGAGTTCTGTGTTTTGTAACTGCCGTCCAGCCGTTATGATAAATTCCTCTGTTTCCCATCATTTCAAAATACTGAACATTATGATTTTCCGGTGCGCTTGCATTATCGAAAGTTTCTGCAAAACTAACTCCTTCGAAAGGAGCCTGCTGAATGCTGTTCACGATTGCCGGCTCAGGAATTCCTGTAACTTCAAGTATAGTTTTTGCAACATCGATTACATGATGAAACTGATTCCGCACTTCGCCTTTGGCTTTTATTCCTTTCGGCCAATGTACTATCATTCCGTTGCGTGTTCCTCCCCAGTGCGAAGCAACCTGCTTAGTCCACTGATAAGGTGTGCACAATGAGTGAGCCCAGCCTACCGCATAATGATTGTAAGCTTTTGTAGTTCCGAAATCATCTATTTTACTTAAAAGAAAATCAGTAGTCTCTATCCCCGGCATTCCGTTCAGAGTTGTCATTTCATTAAAACATCCGTTAAAAGTCCCCTCTGCAGATGCACCATTGTCTCCTATTATTAAAAAAATTAATGTTTCATCCATAATACCCAGGTCTTCTATTGCATCGAAAATTTTCCCGATGCAATGATCAGTCTGTTCCATAAATCCGGCATAGATTTCCATTTCACGTGCAAGTACAGGTTTTAATTTATCTTCGGTTTCTTCCCAGGAAGGAATCTCTTTATGCCTTTCAGTAAGAACTGCATCTTTGGGAATTACTCCGAGTTTTTTCTGACGTTCAAAAATTTCCTCTCTCAGTTTGTCCCAGCCGCCGTCAAATTTACCTTTATATTTATCTGACCATACCTTCGGTACGTGATGCGGAGCATGTGTAGCTCCGGGAGCATAATACATGAAAAAAGGTTTATCCGGCATTAATGCTTTCTGCTGACGAATCCAGGTAACAGCTCTTTCTGACAAATCATCATTCAATGTATATCCTTCTTCAGGAGTTTTTTCCGGTTCCACTGCAGTAGTTCCCTGATAAAGTCCCGGATAGTACTGATTTGCTTCTCCTCCTACAAATCCATAAAAGTACTCAAATCCCGATCCGGTCGGCCATTGGTGAAACGGACCCACTGGAGTAACTTCCCAGCACGGAACTTCGTGGCATTTACCTAATTGTGCTGTCGAATAACCGTTGAGTTTCAGGATTTCAGCAATAGGAGCTTTGTTCTTCGGACGGATACTATTGTTTCCGGGAGCTGAAGTAGCCATCTCCGTGATCGCGCCCATACCGACAGAATGGTGATTTCTTCCGGTCAGCAATGCTGCACGTGAAGGAGAGCACAGAGCGGTTGTATGAAATTTTGTATATTTCAGTCCGCCGTTTGCAAGCTTCTCTATATTTGGAGTATTACATGGACCGCCAAAAGCACTTGAAGAGCCAAAACCGGCATCATCAATCAAAACAATGAGAACATTCGGCGCTCCTTTGGGAGGACGAAGTTCCGTGATCGGCGGATACTTTGTGTTTGGGTCTTTTGCATCGTAGGTTGTAAGTCCTACAAACTGCAAATCGGGAATCGGTAAAATGGTTCTGTTCAAACCGGAATTTGGATCTGGTTTGTTTTCTTTTGGAGATTCTTTCTTTGCCATAGAGTGATTTATTTTGTTAAATTAATTTGAAAGAATTCAAAATAGAATATTTTAAATTATATTACGATTCCTTTTTATAAATTGTCTTCCCTTCCTTCACTGTCTCAAATACTTTTATGTCTTTAATTTTCATCTGATCAACTTTCAAAGGATTCTGATCAAGTATCACCAGATCCGCAAGCTTTCCTTCTTTGATTGAACCTTTTGTCTTTTCTTCAAAATACTGATGAGCCGCATTTATTGTTATACACTGTAGCGCCTGATACGGCATGATTCTTTCGTCTGTGCCCAGCAAAACTCCGCTTCGCGTTTTACGGTTTACTGCTGTCCAAACAACCATCATCTGATCAATTGGCAGCACATTAAAGTCAGTGTGAATAGTTGGTTTAAGATTCAATTTTATTGCACTGTTTACAGGACTGATAAATGAAGCCTGCTCCATCCCCCTGTTAATAATGTGAGCGTCACCGAAGAAAAAAGTATGTTCAGGATACAATGCAGGAATGATGTTAAATTCTTTATACTTTTCCAGCTGGTCTTTACGGACAAACTGTGAATGTATCACAGTTGTTCTTCTGTCTTTTGATCTATCAACGCCGGCTTTCTCATGAGCTTTCAGAATCATATCTATAGTTGCGTCACCGTTGCCGTGGATTAATACCTGAACATTGTTATCGTATAAATACTTTATCCACTTATCAAGTGAATCCTGGGGAAATGTTGGTTCACCCGTCCAGTTCTTCTCGCCTGCCGGTCCGCCTGTAAGATAGGGAGTTGTGAAGTATGCAGTCCTTCCCTGAGGAGAGCCGTCCATAGTGATTTTCACACCGCCGATTTTTAAATGATTATTATATTTACCGAATTCAGAAAAAGGATGTTTCTTCAGAACAGGATTAACTTCAAGAATAAAAGGATATACGGTAACATCAATGAACAGAGCGTTTTGCTTTGCACCGTTTTCAATTATTTCAAGATCGGCAAAGTGCGTAGCTCCTTCCTGAGCTGTTGTAACTCCGGCTTCTGCATAAATCATCTGCCCGTCTTTAAGCTGCTGAAGCTGCTGTTCCGGCGTAGGTTTCGGAAGATTTGCAAAAATCGGAAGAAATGCTGTTTCCATTATTAGTCCGTAAGGTTCATTCGTACCAGGCTTCCGGACAATAACGCCTCCTTCCGGAGTAACTGTCTTATCGCTGAACCCGAATTTTTTCTGAGCCGCTGAATTTAATACTCCTCCGTGTAGTGAGACGTGAATAACCATTACAGGATTATCCGGAAATTCTTTATCGAGGTCATCACGGCTGAGCAGTACTCCTCCGGGCATTTGAGTATCATCATAACCATATCCTATTATGAGTTCATCTTTCGGGATATTTTTCTTAGTCTGAAAATCTTTTAGCGCAGCAATTATTCCGTTAACATCGTTTCCTGTACCAACCGGTGCCGGCGAACAATTCGCCTGCGAAGTCATCGAAAGTGAATTTATAAAATGACTGTGAGGGTCAATAAAGCCCGGAAGCATTGTCTTGCCTTTAAGATCATTCATCTTTGTTGAGTCACCTTTCAGCTTTTCAGCATCAGCTTTCTTTCCGACAAAAATTATTTTGCCATTCTTTACTGCAACAGCTTCAACATAAGAAGCGCTGTCACCTTCCATTGTGATGATATCGCCGCCGAAGTAAATTGCATCGACAGCATCTTTGGAAGAAGTCTTTTGAGTTGACTGATTACAGCCTGCAAAAACGAATACAGTAAGTACAGTTGTTATTAGATTTCTTATTGTCATATTTTTTTAAATTCAATGATCTTTCAAATTTTTTGAAATATTTTTTTCAATAATTCTGCAATTCAACGAATCGGATTATTGAGTCAGAGCTCTTCATATACCCGGAGAATATGAATAAGATTATTGATATTTTACAATATCATTATTTAATTAAGAGCATCCTTTTAGTATCTGTGAATCTCTCAGTAATTAACTTATATAAATATATTCCGCTTGTCAGAGAAGTACTTTCGAAAATGACTTCGTATTTGCCGGGAGTTTGTGGTTCATTTACAAGCGATACAATTTCTTTTCCGAGTATGTCATAGACAGCCAGTTTTACAAAACTAATTTCCGGAATGTCGTACCGGATGCTTGTAGACGGATTAAAAGGATTCGGATAGTTTTGAAAGAGACTATAGACAGATGGTATCTGAATATTTTGATTAAGAGTTCCTGTTAAACCTAATGTAATACCGGTATTGTGAACAACCCCCGTACTCTCACCCCATATAAATGGACATGAAGTACCCGCAGAAGAACTGTTTCTTCTGACCTGAGAAATCAAAATATTTGTTGCTGAACTAAAGCCGCTTGCTCCCGGAGCTCCGCATTGCTGAACATCAATAATTAAACTCTGAGAAGGATCAAATGTAAATTGTCTGTCAAGTTGAATTGTAAGCCACTGTGCCGCAGGTGAGGAAAGAGTAACAGTTGGTCTATAATAAACAGTATCAAGCTGCCCGCTAAACCATTCACCGTTGACTAAGTTTATTAAATCAGTTTGACCCATTTTAATGACAAAATCTGAATATGTAAAAGGACCTAAAGAAAGGTTTCCTATCATAAAAGAAACACTGGTAATATTTCCTGCAACTGCAGGTGATGGCTGATTAAAGTCTCCCGGCCGGTAAAGCACCTGTATCCTTTTTCCTGCAGCGACATTAAAGGGAAAAGCATTTCCACCTGTAGTATTATTATAGTTATAGTATTGAGGAGTTTGTGCTTTAGAAAAAGATACAAATACTAAATTAAAGATCAAAAGTGAATAAGCAATTTCTAATTTGAATATTTTAAATAATTTCATTTCAATTTATTTAACTTTATTTAAATACGATTTCCTAAAGAACATTATGGAACTGAAAAAGAATCAGAATACTTTTTTTGAACACCGTCACAGTTGTATTAATTAATTATTTCTACACCCAAATTCGATCATGATCTGTTCTGGACATTATCTAATATTTTCTCCTGCTCTCACGGATATGCTTTTAATATCATTTTTTTTGTAAAATATTTAATCACTTTACCCGCTGGTGCAAGCCATGCGGTATACAAATTAGACAATAAATTTTAATGATTATCTTCGCCATGTGCTACTTTAAATATATGATCCATAGTATTTAAACCAAACAGAATATCTTTTTCATTAGGATTAATTTTGTATAATTCATTATATCCGGAATTCCTGCCTTCTGCAGGAGAATTAACTTTCAGAACTCGTCCTTCAACTATTGTTCCCCAGACAGTAATATCCTTTATTTTCAAAGGATCACAGGTCACAGGATTATCATCCAGAATAGTAAAATTTGCAAGTTTATCCGGCACAATACTTCCCACTTCATTTTCCAGCTGAAGCGAATATGCAGCATCAAATGTAACTGCCTTAAGAGCTCCGGCTCTGCTGACACGCTGTCTATCTCCTGCAATTCGTCCGGAAGTTGTAACACGGTTTACTGCACAGTACATAAGGTACAATGGATCAGCCGGTGCCATCGGCATATCAGAGTGGAAAGAAAAAGAAATGTCCGATCTTTCCACATCTCCGAGTCTTACCATCTGGTCAGAACGTTCAGGTCCGAGACCATTTTTGCTGTAAACATCTGCCAGAGCAACAGTGTAATATGGATTTCCGCTGACTATACAGCCCAGTTTCTTGATCCGTTCAACCTGATCAGAGGCACTTACTGCAAAATGAACGATTACGGTTCTGTGATCATTTCGCGGATTTCTTTTCATATTATTCTCAACTGTATTCAGCACTCTGTCCAAACCTGCATCACCGTTTACATGAACATGAATTTGGTAACCGGCATCCCAATAAAGAGTAAATAGTCTTTCGAACAATTCAGGATCGGTTAGCCACTCACCTTTGTGACCGTCAAGATAAGGATCTCGAACCTGCATAAGTTGCGAATAAATAGCTCCGTCCGAAAAAAGTTTTACCTGATTTGGCAGTATAGATGTCATTCCGTTATACCAGGATTCCAGATTTTTCGTCTCCTCTAAAAGAGTTTTGTCATTTGGAAATTTGGCAACAATAGATTTAGCATCAGGAATAAAATAAAAACGAAATGGTGAAGAAGGTCCGGAATATTCAGAGTTTACAAAATCCTGTAAGGATTTCACAAGTATTCCACCCGGCTCACAGGCAAGCGTAATTCCTTTTGAATGCATATATTCTTTTGTCATTTCTAGTCCGTCCCGAAGTTTGTCCGGTGTAGCCACGGCAGTAACAAATTTCCCTACCACTCCAAAAAGTCCCTGTTCCCAGAATCTGCCTTCCTTAAAATCAGACTGCTCCTGAGCTGATTTACTCAGAGTAATTATAAATTCCTCTGTTACACCGTATTTTTTTAGTGCTGCAGTATTTAGCGTGAACTCATGAGCTGAACGGTGCCATACTAATATAGGTCGTGTAGCGCTTATCTTGTCCAGATCCTCACGAACCAGTTTGCCGTAAAAGAAAGAATGATAACCCCAGCTGACCAAAGGTTCATCCGGATCCGTCATTTTCTTTTCCGCATCAGAAAGACGATTTAAAAAATCGGACCTGTCTTTTACGGCGCGGATAGTTCCGGTGGGCAGAACCCAGTCTTCAATGGCAAGTATTTCGGTTTCCATTGTAAGCGCTGCTAAAATCGGGTGATCATGCTGAGCAATAAATCCGGGTACTATTACTTTTTGTGAAAAGCGTGTATCGATATTATAGGACTGTTCACTTACAGCCTTTTTAACTTCTTCCAGAGAACCGACAGCCAGGATGCGCGAGTCTTTCACAGCAACTGCTTCGGCTTTGGGTTTATCAGTATCCAGGGTGATTACTTCTCTGGCAGTGTAAACGGTAATCTGCGGCATATTGCTAAAGCTTGAGCTCATGTCCTGTAAAGTTTGAGACTTTATACTGCATTGAATATAAAGTATCAGGAATGAACCAAAAAATAATTTTTTTATCATGTTTTTTCGAATTTTAAGAAGGTGATTAAAGAACTCCGGGAAGTAATTCCTTTTCGAATGCTCCTGTTTGCCGGTAATATAAACTGACTGAAATCAGCTATCCAGCAGCTGGTCAATCTGCTCACTTTCCATTTGTCCATTAAAATACTGCAAATCAGTATATTGGGTTTCTCAACCTCTTATCAACTCCTTTTTTTAAAATACAGTTATTAGAAATTCAACTTTGAAAATAATCTTCCCTTTTCCAGTACGCAACTTGGGAAAGAGAAGGAATATTCGAAGTACAATTCATCCAAATCTAAAATCAAAGATCCAAAATCTAAAATCAAAAAATTTCAAATCCGAAATTCCAATTACCAAATTGAAATCACTGCCTTGCCATCATCATCTTCATTGCAGCTTCATCGTCTTTGATCAGATCACCGCTGACATCTACTGTAGCAGTATATATTTTTCCCGTAAATTCAAACGGAGGCTGATAGTCAGGTATAGCAGGTGAACCCGGATCGCTGCCTACGGAAGCTCCTGCGCTTAGACCCATTGTCAATGGTAATGTATAAGGAATGTCAGTCTGTCCGACAAGTTTATCATCAATATACAGTTGTCCTTTTCCGCCTGACCCTTTACCTGTGGCAATATCAGGTTTAATCGAAGCATCAAATTCAAATCTGAG
>JAEUSI010000040.1:0-13743 GCA_016788375.1 Ignavibacteria bacterium
ACAGAATCAGAGACAGATCAAGTAATTAATAATCCACTAGATTACAAACTGAATCAGAATTATCCGAATCCGTTTAACCCGATTACGAATGTGGAATTTGGAATTTCGAAATCGGGATTTGTATCACTGAAGGTTTATGACATGCTCGGAAAGGAAGTTGCGATACTTGTAAATGAGAATCTTTCTCCGGGAAAATATACAGTAAAATTCAACGGAAGCAATCTCGCAAGCGGAGCATATTTCTATACTATAAAAATAAATAATTTTTCTCAGACAAAAATAATGGTAATGATAAAATGATTTTGTCGTTTAAAGTTTACCTGTTGTTCAGTGCTTCTGCATACTTTTCCCTTAACCACTTTTTACCTGCAGCAGGCTTTTTATCAAGCATCTCTTCGATTTTTAATCCGGTGTTATCACCCGGACTGAGTTTAAACTTAACGAGCAGATCGATGATTTTTACAAAATTTCCGAATTCAGTTTTATAATTACTGCTGACAAGTTTATTTTTTCCGAGAAAATGTATAAATGAATCGGATGTATAATAAAGCGAATCATAATCTCCGGTTTCAAAAAATATTTTAAGCGAGAGTGTTTTCAGATGATATTTAAACTGTGAAAACTCCGAGTCGGTTTTGCTTATATATTCGAGAGCTTTGCCGAATTCTTTCCTGTAATAACTCAGCTGAGCATAAGCATAATTCACGGCATCATCCCTGTGAGCAGGATTAAGCTTATCTGAATAATCCGAAATGAATTTTTCAACTGTATCCGTCTCATCCGATGCAAGTCCGGTCTGAATCACAGCGGTGAACGTAGTCATAGGAAAGTATCCCGGATAAATAGCCAGCAGGTTTTTTCGGAACATGATTTTATAAATCTCGAAGCATTCTTTAAAAAATTTATCCTTCCCGAGATCAATCTTCTGTACGCAGTTATTTGTCAGACTTACATACAAACCGTATTTTTCAAGTTCTGAAAATATTTGATCATTTGCCGTAACTATGTCTTTGAATTTAAAGTAATAATCGTCATTATCCGGATTCTTCAATGAAAGGTAAAGTTTGTGATAAATACTGAGAATGAGATAATCTCTTTCCGATTTATTTTTTACGGATTCTAAAACTTCATTTATATTAATACCGCCGAGTAAATACTCTGAAATGTTCAGAGTATTATCAATATTAAACTGCTTCTGATAACCTATAAAGTTTACCGATTTAAATATTTTTATCAGATAATAATAAGTCAGATATTCAAGGCTTCTAATACTGTAATCTGTTTTGTACAGCTTCAGATTATCGGAGAACTGACTGCTTGATCCCTTCAGTTCTTCAAGTATATACTTCTGATAATATTCTTCTTCTCCATGAAATTCGCTTCCGGAAAAAATATCTTCCGTGAGTTTTAATCTTTTTTCAAAAACTCCCGTGAGTTTGCTGAGGGATAATTTCCTCAGGATCCTTTCATTGAAGTAAAACCTTTCATTTTCAAAATTGAGATATGCTGTAAATTTTTCAGCAAGAATCATAAGATCGGAAAGCAGATTCCTGACTGAAGCGTCATTATATACGGATGATTTGCTTTTACCGGAAAAAATCTTTTCAAAAATTTTCTCCTTTGTCAGATTTTTATTTTCATATTCAGGATGAAATGCTGAAAGAAATTCGAACAGCTGAACAGCTTTCTTGTTTTTGTTATGAAAAGGCGAGATGAGAAATTCGGAGAATTTTTTAATTTCTTCCTGTGAAAAGGTCTTAAGTATGTCTATTAATTTTGAATTCAGCAAAATAATCCTGCCTGTAAATTCTACAAATATACCGGACTTAATTAGGTTAAAAATAGCTTTTTCAGCGAATAATAACAATTTTTTAAATTGCTGAATAACAATTTCCGGAAATACCGCTTTGCAAACAGAAAAATCTTTCTTTGACCGTTTTATCAGAGCTGTATATTTTTGCCTAAAATAAATTAATCATGAAAGAAAGTGTAACCCTGTGTACAGTTATGAGATCCGGACTCGTTCTGAAACATCAGAAATACAGCCTGCAGCTGTAAGTTACACTTCTTTCATAAATTTTAAACAAAAGGAGAAACAGGCAATGAAAAAATCAAAACTTTATTTAACTATGCTTTTCATGTTTGCAGCGTTAATTTTTACAAATTCAGTTTATTCTCAGTCAGGCTGGGTTTTAAAATCAACAGGTACAAACATTAATTCAGTTTACTTTATAAGTCCTTCACTTGGATGGATGGTCGGGGATTCCGGACTGGCATATGCTTCGTATGACGGAGGGATGAACTGGTCAGGTCTGGAAAGCAATACAAAAGAAAAGCTGACATCGGTATTTTTTAAAACTGAAACCACGGGATGGGCTGCAGGAACAAACGGAACTATTATAAAAACAACTGACGGCGGAGATAACTGGACTGTACTTTCAACAGGAGTTTCATGGACAATTTCTTCTGTCCACTTTCCAACACTCGATTCAGGATATGCAGTCGGAACAAATTTATTAAAAACCACCAACGGAGGAACAACCTGGACTGATCTTGGAAGTTTCACCGGTAACTGCGTTTTTTTTACATCCGCTAATACAGGATTTTTTACGGATGATTCACATATTTATAAAACTACAAACGGAGGTATATACTGGTCAACTTTTATATTTTCTGGTCATAAATCTATTTTCTTTATTAATCCATCTACAGGCTGGGCACCTTCCGGTTCTACGAAATACACAACTAACGCCGGTGCTAACTGGAGTTCCCAGGCAACCGGTTCCGGTTTCAGCACTCTCTACGGAATACATTTTTCAGATGTAAACAGCGGTTGGAGTGTAGGAAGCGTAGGATTTTCCGGAGGCAATTCTGAAATAAGAAGAACAACAAACAGCGGAACAAACTGGACCGGTCAGTCGAGCGGAACAACAAATACGCTCCGGTCTGTAAGTACATTATCTTCTTCAAGCGCAATAATAACCGGAGAAAAAGGTACGGTTCTTTCTACATCAAACGGAGGAACAAACTGGATCAGCAGACTGAATGTGTTCTCATATCCCTCTGACAATCTGTATTATCTGTCGTCAGTATTTTTTGCGGATAATTACACTGGCTGGACGGGAGGTTATCTCGGCATTGTAAATAAAACCACAAACGGCGGAGATACCTGGAGTTCGATTCTGAGTACTTCATACAACGATATTTATTCAATGCATTTTCTTGATAAAGACACAGGCTGGATATGCGGTGCAGGCGGAATGATTCAGAGAACCAACAACGGCGGAGTCAGCTGGACATCACAGTCATTACCGCTGTCTGATAAAATATATGACATTAACATCGGAAAATTTCCGCTTACGGGATTCTTCGGACTTCATAAAATCGGGTGGTGTACAGGCAGCAACGGATTGATTTATAAAACAACTGACGGGGGCGGAACATGGACAGGACAGTTACCTCCTGCTTCGATAAACTTTTATTCAGTAGTTCCGTTTTCCGAAAATGATGCTGTTATCTGCGGTGACAGCGGAAGAATTTATAAAACTACAAACGGAGGAACAAGCTGGTCGGAAAAAGTTTCAGGTATTGTAAACGGAGCTTTGAGATCACTTGCTTTTGCAGATGAGAATTACGGAATTTGTGTCGGAGACAGCGCAACTGTTCTTTATACGACAAATAAAGGTGATACATGGATACCTGACTTATCGGGACCAAGAAGCTTAACTTCAAAAAATTTATATCACGTATCTGCAAGAATGGAAGTTACGGCAGTCTATACTGCAGTCGGAGATGACGGAATTATATTAAAAACAGAAGATGAAGGCGGTTCATGGATTAAACAGTCAAGCGGTGTTAAAACCAGATTAAACGGAATTTCATCACCTTCAGACGGAGTATGTATTGTCGCAGGAACAAGAGGAACAATTCTCAGAACTTCAGACGGAGGAGCTTTGCCGGTTGAATTAACTTCCTTTAATTATTCAGTAAGCGGAAGAGATGTAATTCTTAACTGGCAGACTTCTTCTGAATACAATAATTCGGGTTTTGAAATTGAAAGATCTGTTCAGAACGAATCAGAACATGACATCTGGATTACTGCAGGTTTTGTCGATGGCAGCGGGACTGCAACAGTTCCTCAAAATTATACATTCACTGACAGAAATCTGAATACCGGGAAATATAAATACAGACTGAAACAAACAGACTTCAACGGTAATTTTGAATACTTCAGCTTATCTTCCGAAGTAAATATCGGTTCGCCGGATAAATTCATTCTTCACCAGAATTACCCTAATCCGTTTAATCCCGTCACCAAAATTGATTTTGAATTGCATTCGTCAGGTATAATGAGTATGGTAGTATACGATATTATGGGAAAGGAAGTAAAGACGCTTTTAAATGAAAAAAGAGAAGCAGGTGTTTACAGTATTGTATTTGACGGGAACGGTTTATCAAGCGGAATTTATTTCTACACACTTACATCCGGCAGTATAAGCATGACGAAAAAATTTATTCTGCTAAAGTAAAATTTAACTTAAAGGAATTCTTAATTTGAAAGGGAGCAAAGTTCTGAAGCTCCCTTTTTTATTTTAAATTTTATCTTGCTGAATATGTAATTTTGTTTTACTTTTGTTCACCCCAATTTTTTACTTTCCCCAAAAGATATATAATCCATTAATTTTAACAATTACAATTATGAATACATGTATCATAAGGCGGAAAATTATATTCGGTTTATTCATTTTAATTTATTCAGTTTTTTACTCGGCAACAGCTGATTCAGCAGTTTATTACATTTCATCAAACGGAAACGACGGCAACAGCGGACTGAGCACTTCTGCTCCTTGGCAGACCATATCCAAAGTAAATGCAATGTCAAATTCATTTGCAGCCGGTGACCAGATTCTGTTCAGAAAAGGAGACAGTTTTTTCGGAGAGCTGAAAATTACCAAAGGCGGTGTTTCAGGAAGTAATATTGTTTTCGGAAGCTACGGGACCGGAGAGCCTGCGGAATTCACTGGAATAAAATTAGTCACAGGATGGTCAGTTTATTCGGGAAATATTTACAGAGCTGTTTTAACCGATACTGCATCGGCAGTTTATATTGACAATAAGCTTCAGACAATTGCAAGATATCCGAACAGCGGTTTTCTCCGGATTGATAACGGAGGAGGGACCACCGGATTTTCTGATGCAGCCCTGACTGAAAGTTCGGGATACTGGATCGGCGCAAACTGCAGAGTAAGAACTGTCAACTGGACTTATGAAACAAAAACAGTTTCTGCATTCAGCGCCGGAAATGTTACATTCAGTTCCGCAACAAGTTATGCCACAAATGCAAATTACGGATATTATTTAGACAACAAACTTGCTTTGCTTGATTCACCCGGCGAATGGTTTCAGGACAAGGCAAACGGTTTTATTTATCTTTATACACCCGGCGGTGTAAATCCGAATAGTCTGCAGATCGAAGCTGCCGTGATTAAGAACGGTATAACGACAACGCTTTCAAGACATTACATTACAATTCAGGATCTGAAAATTTCAGGATACAGGGAATTCGGAATGGATATTTATACCAACAATTACATTACTGTACAGAGATGCTTTGTCAGCCGGACAGGAAAATTCGGAATCAGAATGAACGGCAATTACAATCTTCTTGATAACAATGTTCTGGAAGATAACTTAAACTCTGCAGTCACCGGAAATTTTGCAACCGGAATTATCAGAAACAATAAAATCACAAGGACCGGACTTGTTGCAGGTTATGGTGAAAACACCTGGGGTTATATGGCGCTGCAGCTGTTTCTCGGGGCAGGTGCAACAGTCGAGAATAATATTATTGACAGTACGGGATATACGGGACTTTCATGCGGAAAGAATATGATTGTCAGAAATAATGTAATAAGATATTCATGCCTTACACTTAATGACGGTGCCGGTATTGACTTTGATGATGCAGACGGGATTCAGATTCTGAACAATATCGTAAACTATACTTACGGCAATACAGAATCAAGCAATTCGACGGCAAAGTATGCAATGGGGATCTACTTCGGAGCATCGCTTACAAAAAATGTGCTTGTACAGGGTAATACTCTAGCTAATAATAATTATGCGGGAATAAATGTTGATAACAAAAATACTTCGGTAAATAATGTCATTACCGGAAATGTTCTGTACAATAACGCTTACACTCAGATTGTGTTTACGGATATTTCAGCCGGATCAACCTATACGCCTGTTTACGGTAATACCGTAACCGGGAATATATTCTATTGTCTGAATGCACAGCAGACATGTATGGAACAGCAGATGTTTAATTCTCCCTCATTCAGTGACTTCGGCACTTTTGACAGCAATTATTACTGCAATCCTTACACTGAATATGTTTTAAGGAAATCTATGGTGTACGGAACTTATTCGACGAAGTATTACCGGCTTTCTTCATGGAAATCTAAATTCGGCGAAGACCCCCATTCAAATTACAGTCAGTTTTCATTTGATCAGTACAAAGTCACAAGCAATATTACAGGCAATCTCATAACAAATTCCAGATTCATATCAACTGTTTCACCGTGGTCAACGACTCCGTCTGCAGGCTCTACCGCAACTTACGCAGTCAATCCCCTGCTTGATACCGGCTGCCTGAAAATCACATGGAACGGAAACGGAGGACCTGAAAGCATGACTTCAAGCAACTATGTAAATATTGTCAAAGGGAATTATTATTCGGTAAGCTTCAGCTGTGCAGGAAATTACACCGGGGATTTCAGCACTTTCGGCAGGCCGGTTGCGGGAGGAAATCCTTTTTTATATGCAAGAAGATATTTTGCATATGAAAATTTCAGAAGAAACTACGGTTTTATTTTCCGCGCAGATACAAGCGATGCATCTACAAGAGTAGCATTTGCCTTGTCAGTACCTGATTCGCTGCTTTATATTGACAATGTCAGTCTGTATCAGGTCAATGTTGAAAGGATAGATTCATCTTATCTTTCAAAATTGTTTTTGAATGAAACCGGCATCACCAAAATGATTTCCTTAAACGGAATAAATTACAAAAATCCGGACGGATCTTTAGTAACCGGAAGCATATCATTGCCTCCGTTTTCATCGAGAATACTCATAAATGACAATTCCGTTTCATACAAAACTCTGAGTTTAAAAACTTTAATCGAGGGGTTCTTTGACAGCATTAATAACATTCTGGTAAGAGATACTGTAAGAGTTGTTCTTCGGAGTTCATCTTCGCCATATGCAATAGTTGATTCTGCGAAATGCCTTACAGACAGCGCGGGAAACGGTGATTACAGTTTTTCATCGGCTTTAAACAATACAGGTTATTATGTGGTTGTTAAGCACAGAAACACAATTGAAACCTGGAGCAGTGTTCCAGTTTCATTTACAGATTTTCTTGCTGATTATGATTTTACAAATTCAGTCTCAAAAGCATACGGGAATAATCTTGTACAGAAAGGATCAAAATTCTGTATATACTCCGGAGATCCGAATCACGATAACTCCGTTGACGGCGGTGATCTGAGTCTGGTGGAAAATGATATTCATAATTCTGTAACTGGTTATGTCTCTACAGATTTGGACGGTGACGGATCCGTAGATTCAGGAGATCTCTCTATAGTTGAAAATAATGTTTTTAAATCGGTTGCATCGGTAAGACCTTAATACATATTCCGGAAGAAAGGATTCAGCTGCCTCTGTATGTTGTATATCCGAACGGATTTAACAGCAGAGGTATGTGATAATGCTCTTCATTTTCGATTTCGAATGTTATTTCAACAAACGGATAGAATCTTCTGATATTGTTTTTGGCATAATATCCGCCTGTCAGAAATTTCAATTTGTATGTTCCCGGATTAAGAATTTTATTTTCAGTAATTAAATCTTTAATCCGTCCGTCTTCATTTGTAATCCCTGAAGAGATTTCTTCCCATAAGGAATCGTTATTCAGACTATACAAAATAACGCTGACTCCTTTTACCGGCTTCCCGGCTGATGTATCAAGTATATGTGTTGTAATCTGACTCATAATAATTTTCCGGTGATTCTGTTTAATCTTAATTTTGTAATTTTAATTAACTCATTGCAGGCAATCCGGAATTCGGTTTCAGGATCATTAAGTATTCTGATTTTTATAATCCCGAGCATTTCATCAGCGGTTTTACCGGTTGCACATACAAGAAATACATATCCGAATTTTTTTTCGTACTCCTCATTATATACGGCAAGTTCTTTAAGTGTTATCTCAGAAGCAGTATGAATGCCCGATTGCTCCTGTTTTGACAATTCGCCGGATGAAGAATACTTTTTCTTAAGTGATTCTATGTCTCCGATTTTCGGATGATGTCCGAAAGATTCGAGCTTATCTTCTTTTCCGAGTTTATTCCAAATCTTCTCTGCTGTTTCTTCTATTTCTTCGGCTGAACCAAACGGAACAAAACCGCTCATCTCATCCGCCCACTTTTCATTTCCGCAGCAGTTTAATAATTCTGCTTTAAGATCTACTGCCGATTTTTTTTTACTTTTATTGTTAATTAACATTTTATAATCAGTCAGGAATACCGTAAATTCTCAGTCTGCTAACGCCTCCGTCAGGAAATATATTAAGTCTTATATGAGAAAAACTTTCATCCGTAAGAATATTATCAAATTCATTTTCAAAATCACCTTTTAGTTTTGTCTCGGGCAGAATCAGTTTCCATTCAAGATTTTTATCCGTAACCATATAGTCGGGTAAACCGGGATTATTCAGTCCTTCTATTGAACATCTGTCCGGATAATTTCCTTTAAAATAATTTGTGTCAACCGTAATCTTTTTTATTTTCCCTGACGCTCCGAGCTTTATTATCGTCCAGTCGTATCCCGGAATTCTTTTCCTCTTTGTTTCCCAGCCGTCACCCATATTGCAGCTTCTTCCGGGAGAAATAAGATTGTCCTTCGAACCGAAGAACATATCGTTGCAGATAATTACTCTGCCTCCGTTTAAAAGCCCTGCTAGATCTGTTAATACTTTCTTTCCTTTAATTTTCCATTCCGGGAACGGTTCTCCGTAAACCCTGAATCTTGCAACGCCGCCGTCCGGATAAATGTTAAGTTTAATGTAAGTCAGGATTTCTTCGCAGCTCACAGCAAACAAATTCTGTGAACCCGGATTTAACGGTGATTTACCGAGAATTTCTTTCCATTTTAAACTGCCTGAGACAATATCTTCAATACTTAATTCTTCATTTGATAATAAACCTTCTGCTGATGCATACGGCGGATGATTCCCGAGAAAGTGATTTGTATCTATATCAATTCCTCTGACTATGCCGCTGACTCCAAGCTTTATTACACACCAGTCAAACCCCGCAACTCTCTTCCTTCTCGATTCCCAGCCGTCCATCCATTTCCCGTTTTCGGTAAATTTATCCGGAATGAATACTCCCCTGCCTTCTTTCAGCAGATTTTCTTTCGGCGCAAAAAACTCATCACTCGCATAAACTGCTTTACCTCCTGCTTTTGCCGATGCCAGATCAGTTAATCCGGAAAATACCGAAGCTGAATCTCTCTGTTCCATTTTCTTAGATAATAAAATTAATTAACTGGTTTTCTCTCTCAAAATAATTTCTCCCGAAGGATCTGAAACGATTTTCCCTTTTTCAAAAACTTTATTTCCTCTGAGAAATGTATGATTAACTATTCCGTAAAGTTCCTTTCCTGTATATGGAGTTTCCTTGTGTCTGTGAAAAATGTTTTTCTTTTCAACCGTAAATTTACTTTCGGGATCAAACACCGTAAAATCAGCATCATACCCTTTTTCAATTTTTCCTATTCTTTTTCCAGAATTCAAAAATCCTGAAGTTCCTGAACTCATTAACTCCGATAATTCCGGAACTGTTACTCCTCTTTTCCTTGCCTGAGTCCAGAATACCGGCAGGCTGAACTGCAGCCCTGATATTCCTCCCCATGCTTCGGCAAAATTTCCTTCCTCAATGAATTTCAAAACGGGATTACACGGAGAATGATCGCTTACAACAAAGTCAATCGTTCCGTCTTTCACTGCATCCCATAATATTTCTCTGTTTGCGCTGTCCCTTATCGGAGGCGTGCATTTAAATCTTGTGTCATTATCCGGAATTTCTTCGGAAGAAAAATACAAATAATGAGGACATGTCTCAACTGTCAAAGGTAATCCTTCTTTTTTGGCTTTCCTGATCATCTCAACAGATGACGCTGCCGAAACATGAACTATATGAATATGATAATCAGATTCCCTGCAAAGATTTATAAGCATTCCAACCGCACTGCTTTCCCATTCTGCAGGTCTGGCTTCAAGAAATGATTTAAATGAGTATTTCGAATAATTACCGGACAGTTTTGATTCTCCTGCAATCTCTGCATGCACAAGCAGCGGGATCTGATTATGTCTTCCTCTGCCTGTCTTTTCTGAATTTGATTTCAATACTTTTATTGCTTCTCTGATATGATTTTCATTAACCCGGGGAAACTCTTCCAGCCCGGAGTCAATCATAAATGCTTTTATGCCGAGTACTCCTTTTTCCGATAACTTATTTAACTCATTAATATTATCAGGTACAAGTCCTCCGTAAAACCCGGTATCACAGTATAATTTGTTTTTTGCAGATTCTGTTTTTTTGTCAAATGAAGCTTCGTTTGTTGTCACGGGCAAACTGTTAAGCGGCATGTCTGCTATAAATGTTATTCCTCCCGCCGCCGCCGCCATTGTAGCTGTTTCAAATCCTTCCCAGTCCTCCCTGCCGGGTTCGTTTATATGAACATGCGAATCACAGAGTCCGGGCATTATCACAAGGTCTCCGAAATCTTCAGTCCTGCAGTCAAATGATTCATTGTAACTGCAGATATCTTTTATTCTCCCGTTCTCTGACACAACAGACAATGCAGTTAATTTATCTTTATACAATACACGCCGGCTTTTTATTGCAAATTTCATCAGCAAAAATACTTTCTGCAGGCTGTAATAACAATTGAATACAGTGGTTAAGATAATTATGTTTTTATCAATTCATCTGAATCTGTAATCCTGTAAATATTTTTCCTGTAATATCAGATTGAATAATCTTACTTCCTGAAGAAAATATTTACAATATTAAAATTATCCTGCAACAGTTATATTTAAAGAAAAATCATGTCAGTCATTTTATCACAAAACAATTACGGCAAATCAGGAGTTCGTGTGCTGAAAGTTACAAAAAATTCATCCGTGCATGAGATAAAAGAAATGAATGTAAATGTTCAGCTTGAAGGGGATTTTGATAAAGTTCATACCGAAGGAGATAACCGAAAAGTTCTGCCAACTGATACAATGAAAAATACCGTTTATGTTCTCGCTAAAGAACATCCGGTCAAATCAATCGAGGAATTCGGCATTTATCTTGCAAAATATTTTATCGAAAACAATAAACAGGTTTCCGGTGTAAAAATCTATATTGAAGAGAAATTATGGGACAGGATTTCCGTTACCGGTGAAAATAACAGCGCTGCGGTTCCGCATCCTCATTCCTTTATCAGCCGGGGAGATGAAAAAAGAATCTGCAGTATTATTCATAATAAAAATATTGTTTCCGTCAGCTCAGGCATACTTGGTCTTCTTGTTCTGAAGACGACGGAATCGGGATTTGAACATTACATAAAGGACAAATACACGACTCTGAAGGAAACAAATGACAGGGTGTTTTCGACAAGCGTAAAAGCAGTCTGGTCTTATGCTAATCAGGAAGTAAACTACGCAAGAGTTACGGAAACTGTCCGGCAGATTATTCTGGACACTTTTGCAAAACATCACAGTCTTTCCGTTCAGCAGACTCTTTATGAAACCGGAAAATCCGTTCTTGATATATGTACTGATATTTCTGAAATCTCCGCGTCTATGCCGAACAAGCATTATCTTCTTTTTAATCTCGGTCAGTTCGGAATTGAAAATAAAAACGAAATATTCATTCCGACTGATGAGCCGTTCGGTCTGATAGAGGCAAAGCTTAAAAGAGACAAATAGCTTTTTACAGTTTTAAGTAAAGTCCGAATCCGAAAGATATGTCAAATATATCCGGCTTATCCTTTGTCATGAATGTTTCACGGATTTTGAAATACAAAGGCACGGCTATTTCATCGAATACAGGCAGAAACAAATTCAATGATGCCTGCGGGAAAAATCCTTCATCAGTAAAGTCGGTAAAATATCCGGCGCCGACACTTAGTAAAAACGCATAGAAGTCACCGGACTCCAGCGGTAAATCCAAATTATATGAAGCTCTCAGCTGATTAAGTCTCGTCTTCCTGAAGATCAGCGAATACTCCGCAGCTATTCTTCCGTATGGATAGAATCCGAAAGATATTTCTTTTGTAATCCCCGCATAAAATCTTTTATCCTGCAGCTGAAAAACAGGGTTCAGAGGAAATACTATCAAAAGGGTTTCTATAAAATCATTGGAAGCATTATTACTTTTATCCTGATGAAGTTTTAATTTTAATTCCGGATTTAATATATTTTGATGCTGCGGGAAAGTATTCCCGCTAACTGCAAAAATCAGAGCAATGTTAAGTATTAAGAAATAATTCTTTTTCATAAAATTACTTCGTCAGAATCATTGATCTTGTTTCTTTGTATTCTCCTGAAATTAATGTGTAAAAGTAAACTCCGCTTGAAAGACTGCTTCCGTTAAAATTAATCTCATATGTTCCCGGACTCTGTTTTTCGTTTACAGAAGTTGAAATTTCATTTCCGAGTATATCATAAACTTTCAACGTAACTTGCCCGCTGCCGGGAATACTATACTTTATCCTGCATCCCGGATTAAACGGATTCGGATAATTCTGTTCCAGACGGAATCCTGCGGGATTGTTAAATTCAATTGTACTTATGCCTGTTGTATTTCCGAGACTTCCGTTTGAATTTACATTCTGCGCATATATTCCTCCGCCGTCAAGTCTTCTGTCTGACCATGTCAGCATTGTCATTCCCGCTGAATTAATTATTCCCGCAAGCTTTAATTTTTCAGAAGCGGGACTGCTTGCCGTGTGAATGTATCCGCCCCAAAGGATGTTTCCGTTTCTTCCTGCAGAAAAAGTTTTTATAATATTATTTACTCCGCCGGTGATGCTTTCGTTAAAAGCATAGACAACATTAGTGTCTTTTGTTAAGCATAAAAGTTTTTCCATTGAATTGCTTCCGAGCGGCTGAAATATCTTTCCGTCATCACCCCACTGCCGTGATCCGTCCTGGGAAAATTTCTGTCCGTAAACCCCGAAAAGACTCTGCAGTCCGTTTGTCATTTTCCAGATAAGATAAGTTTCATTTGTTGTCGGCATGTATGCTGCCCAGGCATCGAATTTATTGTGATCTGCAAGCACCGATGCTTCCGATCCGTTTAAAGGAAACTGTCTCACTCCTGCTGAAGTATATCTTTGTGAAAATGTACTCATCCGGTTTACCGCATTCCTGTCGTCCTGCCATACATACAGCGCGCCGTTCAGTCCGTCCGGGAAAATTTTAGGAACGAAAAATCCGCTTACTCTTCCGAGTGAATACACTGTATCCTGTGTTGCATTCCAGACAGGAGCTCCTGCACCGCTGAATTTCTGCGTGTATAATCTGTAATTCTGCGGGCTTAAGAATGAACCAGTATATCCGCACCAGAGTGCTATTGTGCTGCCGTTATCGGATTTTACAAGCGAAGGGTAATCAAACAGTTCAGC
>JAEUSI010000040.1:13753-26281 GCA_016788375.1 Ignavibacteria bacterium
TTGCTTCCCCAGAGTTTGTCTCCGGCAGGAGAGAGTTTCTGAAGTGCAACTTTCCTCGGTGTTGATGAATATATCCATGTGATTACAAAATTATTATCCGATGTTTCGACAACTTTCGGATTTGCCTGAAATACGCTGAAATCATTTGAAAGCGTTACTCCGTTTGCTCCCCAGAGGAAACTTCCGGAAGGACTGATTCTGTATGCAAAAGGATTTATCGAACTTCCGTTTCTCGTATCTGTAAAAACTATCACTGCGTTATCGGATGCATCCGTTATTATATCCCAGTCAACAAGAGAGCTGCTTTGCGGATTGGAACTTACAAGCAGTCCGTCTGCCGAAAACTGTTTAACTCCCTGCGCATTTAATCTCTGCAGATAAACAGCATAACTTCCGGATCTGTTGTCAAACCATGCTATATAACATCCACCGTCTGATGTCATGGAAATTTTTGGCAATGCCTGATCACCGCTTAAATCACTTATTCTGAGATTTACGGATGAATCGGAAGACCATTGTGAAAATAAAGAAGAGGTTACTGTAACTAACTGAAATAATATCAGAAGTAAAATTTTTCTCATAATGCATTTAAATTTTATTTATATGAATTTAATGAAATCGTATTTAAAATTCCGTATAAGATTTGTGAAAATTTATTTTAAAGTTAACCGGATGTCTTCAGAAGTGAAAATCGAATCTCTTTTTATGGGGTTTCTTTACATATACTTCATCCCCGGAAATCATGACTTCAAAAGTTCTGAGCCTGCACCCTGCCTTTGTCGGCTGTTCTCCGGTCTCCAAGTGAAATCTGAATCCGTGCATCGGGCAGGCAACATACATATCTTCTATGTATCCGTCATATATCTGAGGCGTGTGATTATGAGGACAGACGTTATCGACCGCGTAAATTACATCATTCACTTTGAATAATGCAATTTCGTTTTCATCATCAAGACGGAATGATTTCCCTTTGCGGTTATACACATCTGAAACTCTGCATATTTTTACAAATTCATTTTTCATTATAACATATTATTCTGTTTCCTGAAAGTTACGGATAAGCTTTTGTCAGAATAAATTAACTTATTATCACTGAATTTATAACTTTGCCGAACGGCAGCTAAAGTTTTTAAATGAGGTTTTATATTCTTTAAAATTTCCGGCATGTGAAAAATCTTTCTGTTTCCGGAATATAAGAAAAAAGAATTACTGATTTCCGGGATCCAGAGTTATTTCATACACGGCATCTCTGTCTATACCAGACAATACTTTCCTGTTAACAACATTTGGTTTATTCGTAAATTCTCTGATATAATCCATAAATTTCAATGCAACATCATCAGATACTCCCTGAAAGATAAATTTATTCTCTTTTATCAGAAGGTCTTTCACATAATCCTGATTCCATTCTTTGTAAAATGTATTGTTCCATCTGTTAAAAAATATATCTTTCGGATACTTTTCTTTTACTAAAGATATATAGGAATTATACCGGGTTCCGCCGTAACTGCTTCCGAGATACAATGCAAACTCTCTGCTTGAACATTCATAAGAACTTATTACAATCGAATTTTTAAATTCACTTTCCAGTGCTGAAATTATTTTACGGGCTTCATTTCTTGCAACAGCACTCTGTTTCCTGTCTTTGTTAATCATTCTGATCTGAATTACGGAATATACAATTATTAAAATAACTGTAACCGAATAATATGTGTATTTTCCTTTTTTAGTAATTATCAAATCAGGGAACACAGAGAGCAATACCGAATTCAGCGCATACAATCCCGGGATACTGAATATATATGCAGGTATCATATAATAAAGCGAAAAGTGTTTCGCTACAATAAGGATTTGAAAAGTCATAGCAAGGAATATTCCGGGAAGTAAAATAAAATATCTGTTCGATCTGATTTTAAGTTTGTACTTTTCTGTTAACTGCATGATACAGATAATTAATGCAGAAATGTATGTGAAGGTGAAAACAAGATTCTTTGAAAATATTATCCTCACATTATTTAAATATGAAGAAGTATCAACAAGGTTTTCGGTTCCTGTTCCGTATTTTCCGCTGTGAGTAACAAGATCTCTCACCCATAAAATAAATTCATTTACATTATGCGAGGAGAATGCGGGGTAAATAAAAATTAAAAATGAAATAACTGAAGAAAGTATTAATACTCCCTTTAATCTGAATTTCTTCAGCATTAAAAACGGAATTATCATTACCGGAAAGAAAGATATTTTGACCGACATTCCCAGTCCGCACAAAATTCCGAATACAACTGCATAATTCAGATTATGCTTTTCGGAATCCGCTTTATTAAGGAACAGGATTATTGAAGCAATTAATAATAGTGCAGTAAATACAAGTAAAGGCTCTACTGAAACATTTGTCAGCTGAAAGTATATATCTTCCGAATAGAATGAAAACGGAGTCAGCTGAAAGAATAATGCTGTTGTGATACTTTTCAGCTTTAAGTAAACGGCTGATCCAAGCAGGAATATTGCGGTAGAAATTAAGAATAAAAATGTACTGCAGATTTTGTTAAGATAATATTCCGGATTTTCAAAAACGTCCGTTACGATATCAGTATTGCCGGATTTCATAGAATGTGTGATCAGCAGAACAACAGCTCCGATCTCCTGTACCGGTGTGCCGGGATGAGATATTAATCCTACACCGTAACCTTTAAACTGAGCGAGATTCAGAGAATTGATAAGATATGCGTATGACGGGTCGTAGTTTCTGCCTAAATAATATTCGCCAAGTGCATCTTTGTATTTATGCAGACCGGTGAAAAAAACTGCAGGGAGAACAAGGAGTAATAAAATGTGAATGAGTTTTTTCAAAACGGAGAATGAATTTTCAGGAATCAGTTATTGTAAAATTCTAATCCGGTCGAGGCTGTTAAATTCGCTGTTTCACCGGCAGTATAAAACGCGGAAATTTAAATTTGTTCAAAAAGTAAAAATTAGCTTCCTCAATATAGAATTATTTAAACAGTTTATCTTTTCGGATTCCGCAGAATAAATTATTAATTACATTCCGGAATGATTTTCTGTATTTAATCTATATCAAAAACCCTGTCAAGTCTTGCAATCTTCATCAGATCCCTTACTCCCGTATTTACATTTTTCAGAATGAGTTTACGGTTTTTTTCTCGTTCAAGCCGTTCCGAAAGCAGAAGCACGGATAATCCGGAACTGTCGCATTTTGTGACATCCTTTAGGTCTATAATAAACTGATTTCCGGTTTCCTTCTGAAGAAAAATAAGCTCCGTCTTTAATTCTGCCGCTATGCTGTGATCAAGCGACTTTGACTCGAGCCTGAAAATTGTCTTATCCTTCTGTTTATCAATTTCAAATTTCATTATTTATGCTCTTTAGGTTTTGGCGGTTCTTTCGGAAGCAGGACTTTTCTGCTTAATTTTAATTTTCCGGAATCATCTATTCCCATAAGTTTTACCTGAACTGACTGACCGAACTTCAGTACATCCTCTACTTTCATTACCCTCTTGTTGTCAATTTCAGATATGTGTAACAGTCCTTCTTTTCCGGGCAGTATCTCTACGAATGCTCCGAATTCTTTTATGCCCTTCACGGTTCCGTCGTAAATTTTTCCGATCTCGGGAACTTCAGTCAGTCCTCCGATCATTTTTCTTGCAATCTCTGCCTGTGCTTTGTCAACCGCCGCTATCGTTACTTTTCCGTCATCATCAATATCAATCTCAGCACCGCTTTCAGCAATAATGTGCCTGATTGTTTTTCCTCCCGGACCGATTACCGCTCCGATCATATCTTTTGGTACCATCATTGAATACAGATGCGGAGCATATTTTGAAATCGCTTCTCTAGGCGCTGTAATTGTCTTGCTCATTTCACCGAGTATATGAAGCCTTCCTTCTTTTGCCTGTGCAAGAGCTTTCTCCATTATTTCAAATGATATTCCCCTGATTTTAATATCCATCTGAATAGCCGTTATGCCTTCAGTTGATCCGGCAACTTTAAAATCCATGTCACCGAAATGATCCTCGTCTCCGAGTATATCTGAAAGTATCGCTACCTTATCTCCTTCTTTTATCAAACCCATAGCTATTCCGGCTATAGGTTTCTTAAGTTTTACTCCCGCATCCATTAATGCAAGCGAACCTGCGCAGACTGTTGCCATGGAAGATGAACCGTTAGATTCAAGTATATCGGAAACAATTCTTATTGTATAAGGAAATTCTTCTTCGGACGGAAGCAGATTCTTTAATGATCTCTCTGCGAGATTTCCATGGCCGATTTCCCGTCTGCCGGGTCCGGGTCTTCCCCCGACTTCTCCGGTGCTGAAAGGCGGAAAATTGTAATGCAGTATAAATCTTTTGTAACTTAATTCCTTCAGACCTTCTATCATCTGCTCGTCTCTCTTCGTTCCTAATGTAACCGTAGTAAGACTCTGCGTCTGTCCTCTTGTGAATAATGCCGAACCGTGTGTTCTCGGAAGCACGCTGACTTCGCTTGCAATGCTTCTGATATCTGTAAGCTTTCTTCCGTCAAGTCTTTTGCTTTCGTCTAGTATCATTGCTCTCATAACTTCATACTGTATGTCATGTATTACCGCTGAAATCTTCTTCTCCTGCTCCGGATATTTTTCCGCAAGCGCTGTAACAACTTTATCGTATATTTCCCTGTTTCTTAATTTTCTTTCCTCTTTTGTAAGTACTGTGCCGGTGAGTTCTTTTATGTCCTGTCCGCATAAACTTTTAACGTCAGCTGTCAGTTCTGAAATATCCTCTTTCGGCTGCATTTCTCTTTTCTGTTTTGCAACTTCCGATGCAAATTCCTTCTGAAAGCTGCAGATCTCTGCAATATGCTTATGAGCAAATTTAATCGCTTCCAGGAATTCACTTTCTGAAATTTCCTTCGCTTCGCCTTCAACCATCATTATCGAATCGGATGTTCCGGCTACGCTGATATCAAAATCCCCTTCCTCAAGCTGCTTGTGCGTCGGATTAAGTATAAGCTCTCCTCCGATTCTTGTTACTCTTACTTCAGAAACAGGATCTTCAAAAGGTATGTCTGAAATCAAAAGAGCTGCAGATGCTCCTATCGCCGCAACTACATCCGTATCATTCTCACCGTCGGACGAATATACCGAACACAACAGCTGTACCTCATTAAAAAAACCTTCCGGGAACAATGGCCTGATCGGCCTGTCTATCAGTCTCGATGACAGTATTTCCTTTTCTGTCGGTCTTGCTTCTCTTTTAAAAAATCCTCCGGGAATCTTTCCTACCGATGCTGTCTTTTCCCTGTAATCAACTGTTAACGGGAAAAAATCCTGACCGGGCTTTGCTTCGTCTGATGCAGTTACCGTGCAAAGGACGAGATTTTCATCCAGCGAAACCATTACCGCGCCGCCTGCCTGTTTGGCAAGCTTTCCGGTTTCAAGCGTCAGCTTCTTTCCGCCTATTTCTATGCTTTTTGTAAATGACATTTAATCTCTTTCGTTTAAATTATTTTCTTATGTCTAATTCTTTTATAATCTTTCTGTATCTCTCAACATCAATGTTTTCAAGATATTTTAAGAGCTTCCTTCTTTTTCCTACCATCATAAGAAGTCCTCTTCTTGAATGATGATCCTTTTTGTAAATGTTGAAATGCTCCGCAGATAAATCGTTTATTCTTTTTGTAAGTATCGCTACCTGCACTTCCGGCTTTCCCGAATCTTTATCGTTATTGCCGTACTTTTTTACGATTTCCTGCTTTTGTTCTGTTGTTAATGGCATTTTGCTTTTTTGTTAATTTGCTTTATTAATTATTTTTAATGTTGTTTTTTTGTCTTCTGATAACTGATTCTTCAGGATTTCCAGACTGCCGAATTTTTCTTCGTCTCTGATGTAATCCAGAAATCTTACCTTTATTGTCTTTCCGTAAATGTCTTCACTGAAATCAAAAATATTCACTTCCAACTTAACCGAATCTTCATCCGTAACCGTCGGATTCCTTCCTATACTCATCATGCCGCTGTATGTGTTCCCGTTAACTTCTGCTTTTACTGCATAGATTCCGATTTTCGGAATGAGCTTATACGGATTGTCAGTACTGATATTTGCCGTCGGATATCCGAGTTCTTTACCGAGTTTCTTCCCTTCCGTAACTGTTCCTGTCAGACTGTACTCTCTTCCGAGTATTTTGCTGACGGTTTTTACGTTTCCGTGATTCTGCAGTAAATCCCTAATTATTGTACTGCTGATATGCTGTCCGTCATACTTAAATTCATCTACTTTATCCACCGTAAAACCACAGCTCAACGAAAGTTCCTTAAGTGTGTCAAAATTGCCTTCCCGGTTTTTACCGAACATATGATCATATCCGAGAATCAGATCACTCAGTCCTGTCCCGTCAATCAGGTATTTCCTGTAAAATTCAGTTGCAGTTGTTTCGGAAAATTCTTTAGTGAAATTTATTACATACGCAATGTCAGCTCCTAGACTTTCAAATATTTCCAGCTTCTCATCAAGAGTAGAAAGTATTTTTATGTCATGAGCCCTGTTTCTGAGTACAATCTGCGGATGCGGCTCAAATGTAACTATTATGCTCCGCAGTCCTTTTGCTTCCTTTACAGAAATTAACTTCTCAATTATTTTCCGGTGACCTTTGTGAACGCCGTCAAATGTTCCTACCGTTACGGCTGTCTTTCTGTCAAAATCAATTTCACTTAATTCCCTTATTATCCGCATATTGTAATCAGTCTCGTTACGTGATTAATTTTTTGTCAGGGAAATAATTTATGTTTATTCCGGACTCCGTTTTAATAATTTTACAGATTTTTTACGGCTTCTCTTAACTTCTCGAAATTTACCTGTACACCCGGATTTTCCGTAATCTCTTTGTATTTAACAATTCCGTCTTTTCCGATTACAAATACAGATCTCTTCGACACATTTTTCATTCCGTGAGCAAATGTATCGTGAACAACATCGTATTTGTTTATTACTTCCCTGTTAAAATCACTTAACAAAGGATATTTGATGTTATTGCTTTTTGCAAATGCTTTCTGTACAAATGTACCGTCTACGCTTATACCGAGTATTTCTGTATCCATACCGGCAAATGCGCTGAAATTGTTCTCCATTTCACACATTTCTTCCGTACAGACACCCGTGAATGCCTGTGGAAAAAACGCAAGGATTACGTTTTTTTTGCCTTTGTATGAACTTAATGTAATATCAACCGGATCTGCTGTTGGTGTGAATGATATTAATGTGAAATCCGGCGCTTTATCGCCTGTATTTACTGACATTTCTTTTTAATTTTTAATGTTTAACAAGCGTAAAATATAGTCATTTAAGATTTTATTAACAATCCGATATGTTTTGCCGGTAATGACTATTTCCCACTGCTGTCCAAATTCATTTAAAACTGTTGAATAAATTATTAAAATAAATAAATATCGAATTTTAATATGACATCCGGAAAACAATCCCGCCTGTGATAAATTGCCGTTAAGAAATTCTGAGCATTGGCGTCAGCAAGAATTTCCTGTCTGTATCTGAAGATTTATCTGTTGTCCGGCTTCTCATTTGAACAGTTTTTAGATTAACTTTTACTTTAATTCAAAAATGCTGTCCGTTAAGATTTTCAAATGATTTTCGTGTAAATCTGATGTAAATCAAATTTCCGACTTCAATTTTATAATAACTTTTGCAATTTTAATTCAATCAGAAATGTATTCAGATTATTAATGAAAAGCATGCTCAGAGTACTAATTCCGTTAATAACCATTATAATATTTGTAAATCTTTATTTTGTTCATACAGGAATGATTAATCCTGTTGAAAATTACCCTGTCTGGATGAAAGATTCAGCCGGAAACAGAACTGATCAGACTTCCGGTCTGTATTATACGGGTATCAGAGACGGGAAAAAAATGTTCATATCTGCCGACGACATAGGCAGGATAAACAGAATCTCGGTTGATGAATCAAAAAATCCTCCGGAGTTTAATTTATCTGAAATATCATTCTCTAAAGATGTTACTGATCTCTTCGGTAAATTTAAAAAGAGGGATATGGAAGATATTTTATATGACAGTTCGGAAAATAAAATTTATCTCGCGATTGAAGGTCATGAATACAGTTCAAATGACCCGATGATTTACAGGAAAAAAGAAGGAATATATGAATTAACGTTCAACAAAGACATTTTTACCTTTGATACTATTCTTACCATAAAAAGACTTCAGCTTCCCGAAGAAATTTACGCTCACACGTTTGACAATATCGGATTTGAAGGATTTGCAATGACAAAGGATTTTTTCTTTCTCGGTCTGGAAAATTATCAGACGCCTGATAATGAATTTACTGACAGTACGGTAATTTATATTGTCAACAGAAATACAAATGAAGTTAAAGCTGTCGGAACAAGCGACCTGAAAATCAGCTCGGTCTGCGGGCTTTATGCATCCGGAAATTACAGTCTTTACGGAATTGACAGGAACAGGCGCAGTGTTTTTAAAATTATGTTCGATACTGCTTTTAATGTTACAAACGTAAAAATCAAACAGCTTAATCTGACTATTCCTCTTCACAGTGAAATCAATTCCATTCTCGGCACAGCTCCCGAGTCAATTACTTTTGATTATCAGAATAATTTTTACGTATCGGTAGACCCCTGGAAAGAAATTTACAAACCTGATATTGCCGAAAGAAAAAAACTTTCGCAGGAAGAACTTGATAATTTTTACAAGTTTGTTCCGATTATGTATAAATTCAAAAATGAATTTTAATATGAAGCACTTCAGAAAAGAACTTTGGTTTGAAACAAAAACCCGGAGGGAATTCATCAACATCACTCCTGAGATTGAATCCTGCCTCAGCGAAAGTAAAATCAGCGAAGGACTTCTTCTGTGCAATGCAATGCATATTACTTCAAGTGTTTTTATAAATGACGATGAATCGGGACTTCACGGAGATTTCGAGAAGTGGCTTGAAGGTCTTGCTCCTGAAAAACCTTATTCAATGTACAGGCATAATTCTTTTGAGGATAATGCAGATGCGCATCTGAAAAGGACAATTATGGGAAGAGAAGTTGTAGTAGCAGTTACAAAAGGCAGACTTGATTTCGGACCATGGGAACAGATTTTCTACGGTGAATTCGACGGTAAAAGAAAGAAAAGAGTTCTCGTGAAAATAATCGGGGAATAATTTTAAAAACATTTTTGAATTTATACCCTGCATTTTTCGATTTATCCTGCTTACAAAAAAAGCCCGCAATGAATAAAGTTGTCAAATCTCCCGGGTGGAGATTTGACAACTTTAACTTACTTGATCAGCACCATACGCTTTATGTCTTTGAACTCTCCGGATTCCATTCTGTAGAAATAAACTCCGCTTGCGAAATTGCCTCCGTTGAATTTTACTGTATATTTTCCCGGAGAGAGAATCTCATTTACAAGCGTCGCTGTTTCTTTTCCGAGCATATCATAAACCTTCAATGAAACAAATCCCAATTTCGAAATTCCAAATTCCACATTCGTAACAGGGTTGAACGGATTCGGATAATTCTGCGAAAGGGTAAATTTTTCCGGAAGATCAATCACTACTACATTTGATAAATTATAATATTCAAAATTCCCGTTGAAATCAATTTGCTTTAATCTGTAATTATATTTTCCCGGGGAAAGGTTTCTGTCTGCAAAAGAATAATTTTGCTTTGTATTTGAATTCCCATGACCTTTTATAAAACCTATTCCTGACCATTGGCTGTTAATGTTTGACCGTTCTACATCAAAACCATAGTTATTAATTTCTGATGATGTTATCCAGTTTAGCTGAACTGTATTCTCAGTTACCGAAGAACTGAAGAAAGTTAATTCAACAGGAAGCGGAAAGTCAGCTTCATCAGCGCCTTTGTACGGATGAATCAGACTCCTTATCTGGCTGTCAATATCATCAGGAATTAATGAAACTGGAATTCCGGCAAGCAGATTATCACCTACTGAAGTGCCGGCCAGATGAAGATCTGAAGGAGACTGAAAAACAACCGGTTGTGAATTTGAATGCTGATCATATCCAGTAGAGATATAAAATTCGGTAACAGTATTATACATAATGCCTGAACGATTTATTAAATCAACATTCCCTCCGTTAGAAAAATTGTTAAAATCAGAGTTAAGATTATTAATTGAATAAAAAGCAGTTCCGCCTGAAGAATTAATTACTATATTGTTTTTTATAACTGTATTCAGTGAGCTATAACATGATAATGCCGGTAATAAAACTGATCCGCCGACAACAGTATTGTAAATAAAATTGCTCGAGTAGCCGTACAAATAAACTTCTCCTAAAATGAAGTTGTTATAAAAATCCTGCGCATCAATACTAAGATATCCTGAAATTTTATTTTTAATGATAGAGCCATGGGAATATGCACCTACAATACTCCCAAATATATTGTTCTTTTCAACTTTAACAGAACAATAAGTAAGATCTATAACTCCGTTTATGACATTATTAATTATGTAAATTGGTCCATTACTAAATCCAAAATCCGATCCCGAAAATCTTACATTACCGACATTAACATTTCCAGTTATATGAATGTCAGAAGCCTGCGCATGATAATTTATACTTAAAGTTTTATTGTTAAAATTGTTATTTATAAAACTTATATTTTCTCCGTCAATGTCAATAACATTAGAAGCGGAAATGTCAATTGAAAGTTCTTTGAAAATTGAATTTGAAGTAAAAACAGAAAAATCAAAACCTGTCGGGTTAATAAGTACATCGGCTGAATTTCCTGATTGCGATTTAAATGTTACAGTATTAATTGTGCTGCTTCCTGGGATTTCGGCTGTTAAAATATGTTCGGTATAAGTTCCTGTGATTATATCAAAGATAACCGGACCATCAATTCCCTGAGTGAATGCGTCATTATATGCAGAATTTATAGTTGCATAATCACCGCCGCTGCCGATTGTATATGTTCCGTTAAGTGGTGTTGAAAATGCATTTAAAAATGAGATTAATGAGATAACGATGAAATAGAAAAGTTTTATTGATTTGTTCATAATTCTAATTCTCTCCTTTCTTAAAAAAGCCCGCATTGAGCGGGCTTTAAGCTAATTGAAATGATATTATGGATCTCTTACTTTACTTGATCAGCACCATACGCTTTATGTCTTTGAATTCTCCTGATTCCATTTTGCAGAAATAAACTCCGCTTGCGAAACTGCTTCCGTTGAATTTTACTGTATATTTTCCCGGAGAGAGAATCTCATTTACAATTGTAGCAACTTCCTTCCCGAGCATATCATACACTTTCAAAGTAACAAATCCCGATTTCGAAATTCCAAATTCCACATTCGTAACCGGGTTAAACGGATTCGGATAATTCTGATAAAGTTTGAAATCAATTGGAATGCTTGCTGTCTCATCATTTTCAAATTCTGCGCTTCTTGAATCCTGTGCACTCAGTAGCATATCTTCAACTCTTCTTCTCTCTAATTCCTGCGTATCTAGATTCTTTAATTCAAATATGTTTCTTCTTGCTTTCTCGTTTTTGTATTTATCAGACTCTCTCTGTATTAAAAGCTGCTCTGATATAATATAATTTTCTTCGTTATTAAAATTATCATTTATTTGATTTTCTGTTCGTTCATTTCTTTCTGATCTTTCTTTTATTGTCTTATCATAAACTTCCTTCATCTTCATCATCACAGGATCATTACTGATTATTTCATTAATTCTTTTGATTTCATTCATTTCTTTCAATTCAGTTAATTCAGTCAGTTTATTAAATTCCAAATCCGAAATTCCGATTCCCAAATCTTTCTCCCCGCCTCCGTATCCTCCACCCATCAGCGCTTCTATCTCAGCATAATCCCACGATGCATTAAGTCTTATGTCCGGATCAGGATAGTCCCGGAGTTGTGTGAATTCCGGGAGAAGTCGGATCGGAATAATCCGTCCCTAAAATTGGCCAGCTGTTAAGAAATAAGTTGTTTAATGTATCTGTCGTTCTAAAGTTATTTTTGTTAGGATTCTTTATATATGAAGGGCTAAAATTAGTATCATGAATTTGATTCCAGATTTGTAGTTCATTATTGAAATAACTTAAATTAATTGTATCACCTAAGGGATCCCCCGCTCCATTAAAAGTTACTCTGAAAGTATTTGTGTTAAATATATTAACTTGAACATCTGCGTTTGAACCATTTCCATAGTGCATTCTGTAATCTGAATCCGACCAATCCATTGTAAACGACCTAATTAATTCCCAACCGTTACCTTTTGAAGAGTCATAAAATACATCAATTCGATATTTCCCATAACCGGCTGTAAGATCGCAAACTGAAGCTCCTGAAGTTCCATCTTGATTAACTCTAATTAAAGCTAACCTTACATCTGCCATACCTGGTTTAAAAGGGATAAGATACTTTTCTCCTCCAGTTACGTATTTTTTAACACCTGAATAATTCCTGGAACCTAATAGCGGAGAATACTTCATATATGTATTGCTGTCATCTCCTGCAACGTAAAC
>JAEUSI010000041.1 GCA_016788375.1 Ignavibacteria bacterium
GAGAATAGTCTGTTTATAAACAGAAACAAAATCCCTTCTGACAAACATAAACAAGAGGTCTCTATACTTCCAGACATCCCTGAAATGAAAATTAAACCATCCCGAAACCGGTTTTATTTCAAGTGTCCATTCTGAATCCTTGATTTTTTTTCCCATTAAAATTAATTGACGAGTAATCCGGATTTTATCGTTTCAGATAATCTGAATTACAAAAAGGATTTTTTGATTAGAAAAATTGCGAAGATAAAAATTATCCCGGATTAACAGCGGATATTCCATGAGGATATATTTTTTAATTAATCTGTACGGAAATTACTTCAGAATTTTTTTGTTTGATTCCGGCTGAGAATAATAATAATAATAATTGTAATAATAGCCGTATGAACTCTTGAAGTTAAAGTTATTAAGTACGCATCCTAACAAGTGATGAGCATGCTTTTTGCTGAGCCTGTCATATGTTTTCCAGAAAGCTTCAGACGGAGTTTTGTTTGCCTGGCAGACAAGCACAGTTCCGTCAGTGATATTATAAAGAATTTCCGAATCGGTAACCGTAATGAAAGGAGGTGAGTCAACAATAACAATGTCATAAATTTCCTTCAGCTTGTTTATAAACTGCTTCATCTGTACGGAACCGAGAAGCTCCGAAGGATTTGGCGGAATTGTTCCGCTGGTAATAAAATACAGATTATCAAGCGGAGTTTTTCTTGTAATATCTTCCAGTGTTACGTTTGTAAACAAATAATCGCTTAGCCCGGGAAATTTATCCGTTTCAAATACATTGTGAACTCTAGGTTTTCTTAAGTCACAATCCATAATTAATACCTTTTTCCCTGCCTGTGCAAAGCTCCCTGCCAGATTTGAAGATACAATTGTTTTACCTTCAAACGGAATAGAACTCGTTACAAGAATTGTTTTTAGCTGATTTGATTCAAGCCTTGAAAACTGAATTCTTGTCCTGAGTGCTTTGAATGCTTCGGATGCTGCAGAATTTGATTTACTGCCTACAATAAATTCCGGTGTTGTAGAACCGTTTACATTGCTGGTTTCAATTTTCGGAATCCATGAAAGTACGCTTGCGCCTTTGGCTTCAAGCTCATCAGGTGTTTTAATTGTTTTATCAAGATAATTTCTTACAAATGCAAATGCCAGACCCAGGCCGAGCCCGATTAGCACTCCGAAAAGAATAATTTTTGGTCTGTCGGGAGCAACAGGCGTATTGTAATCCAGACCGAGATCAAGAATAGAAGCATTACCGACACGTGCTCTTTCATTGATGGTTGCTTCCTGATACTTTTGCTCAAGCATTACATATAATTTTTCAGCAGAACTTTTTTCTCTTTCAAGCTTAACAAGTTCACCCATTTGTTCAGGCAGATTTTTCAGCGCACCCTGCGATTTGTTAATCATTTCCTGATAGAATCTGTTCTTCAGATTAAGGTCTTCTATTTCGAGCTTCTGCTTGAAAATTTCATTGTTCAGACTTCTCTTTTCTTCAGGTGTATTTGCATTTATTCCCGATTTTAAAATATTTACCTGCTCTTCAAGTTTGCTTTTAAGACTTTCGAGTTTCCTGTTATAAAATTCAAGTGTTTTTTCCTTAACCTGCGGATCCTGAATAGGAGCTGCTTCAATGTCTCTCTGAACTTCAAGTGTTGCAATCTGAGACTGTATTGACGACATGTATGACTGATTTATCTTTTCCTGAATATAAGCAAACATCTGCGGATCCATTTTATCATACTGTGCCTTTAAAGCTTCGAGATTATTTTCCTTAACTTTAATTTCTATTTCATTCGATTTTACGTTTGTTTCATAATTTGAAATATCGTTTACCAAAGCACCTGACTGAGATGAAAGCGAAATGAACCCTGTCCGTTTCTGGAAATCCTCTATTAATGACTGTGCGTCATTCAACTCTTTGAATTTCTTTTCCTTTTCATCCACTATAAATTTCTTGACATTTGTAATATCCTGCCTGCTTACTTCAATATTATACTTAAGATAAACATCTGCATATGTTTTTGTTATATACTGAAGTTCGTCAAAATTAGGACCCTCACATGTTATGCTGATTGCATCCAGTCCCTTAAGAGATGCCATAGTTACCATGTTACCGAGTTCTCTTCTGAGAATTTCCTGAGAAACAGCAACAGTTTCAGGAAGCAAAGCCGTATTAAGCAATAAGCTGTATTTGCGGTTTCCGGTATTGAAAGAATCAATTAGCGTTTTTGCAACTTTATCTCTTATATCATAGCTTTTTAAAACAGCAATCTGAACCGAGATGTATTTATCACCGGTGTTTGCATTTAAATCATTACCGAAATTTGCTGTTAAAATATTTCCCTGAGGAGCTTCCAGTTTTACGCTGGTTACAGACCTGTATATATTTGTGGCAGTGTTTACATAAATAAGAGTATAAATAATGCTGACAGAAAGAATTATCAGAATAGGAATTAAATTCTGTCTTAAAACATTTATGTATTCTTTAAAAACATCTTTCGAAGGTTGAGTATCCTGTGTCTGATCTAAATCATCATAATCATCATATGAATTATTTTTTGCCATTAAAAAAGTACCTTTATAATTATTAAAAACTATTTATTTCTGGTTATGGTCTGTTATACCTGAAAACATTTGTGATTACATAGTAAAAAGAAATCAAAGTCGTTGCATACGACATAATTGTTGTCAAATAAACCCAGAAGCTCTGCGGTTCCGATGCAGGTCTTGGAACAATCACCATATCTCCGGCTTTAAGAACTGGGTTTAAAGAACTGCTTTTTATTTCTTTGACATCTTCAGAGTACAATGTGGAAAAATCAAGCTCTATAACTTCATTTGGCTTTAACTTCGGTGTGTCTGAAGCAAATCTGAGAAGTTTTATCCCGCCTAAATTTCTTCTTCCTGCTCCGCCGGACATAAGAAGTATATCAAAAACCGTTGTACCCTGAGGTATTAAATATCTGCCTGAGCCGTTCCCGCCTATTAAAGTAATTTCTATATTTACTTTGTTTTTATCCGCGAAATTAAAATAATTTCCGCCTTTTGCCGCATTCAGATCTTCAGGTCCTATTATTATTTTGCTGCTGTCAAACTGGGAGTATAAACAATCAATATTAATTAGGAACATTAATATTAAAAAAACTGGTATTCTGAAATAAGTCAATTTAGTTAAGACGGTATTGATAATAGAATTTTTTAAAATAGTTTTTAAGCCGAATGAAATTGTTTTTAACATAAGAAAATTTAAGATAATATCTTAGTCATAAAAATTTATATTTTGAAAAAATCAGATTTGTTGTTTAAGCTGATTTAGTGCTTCCTGTAAAACTGTCAATAGTTACTTTCAAACCGTTGTCAAAATTAATCTTAGGCAAATAGTTAATTTTGCTTTTTGCCAGGCTGATATCTGCAAAGGAATGTTTAATGTCTCCTGCTCTGGGTTTTTCATAACGCGGGACAATTTCTTTATTCAGATTCAGATTAATTTTTTTGACAAGTTCATTCAGCGTTATATACCCGCTGTAAGCGCAGTTCATCACTATTCCAGAATCGCAGTCTGAAGTAGCGGCAAGTATGTTTGCGTCAACTACGTTTGTTACATAAGTAAAATCTCTTGACTGTTCACCGTCTCCGTATATCAGCGGACTTTCATCATTCAGCATAGATTTTATAAATTTCGGAATTACCGCAGAATACTGTGATGAAGGATCCTGCTTCGGTCCGAACACATTGAAATATCTTAATGCTATTGTTTCTATTCCGTATATTTTTGAAAACACGCTGCAGTATTTTTCCCCCGCCAGCTTGGATACGGCATAAGGAGACAACGGATTTGGAAGCATAGATTCGTGCTTCGGAAGTTCAGGGTTATCTCCGTATACAGAAGAAGATGACGCATAAACAACTCTTCTGACTCCGTTAAAAACTGAAGCATCGAGTATATTCAGTGTCCCGTTTACATTTACGTCATTGGAGGTTATGGGATCTTTAATTGATCTTGGCACTGAAGGCAATGCAGCCTGATGCAATACTACTTCAACTCCTTTTACAGCCTGCTGTACAATATGATAACTTCTTATATCACCTTCAATTAGTTCAATATCCTTACCGTAATCTTTCAGATTTTCCCTTTTCCCGGATGAAAAATTATCCAGAACTCTTACTTCATGACCTTTTTTCAGCAATTCAGTAACAATATTCGACCCGATAAATCCCGCTCCGCCTGTTACCAGAAATTTTATTTTTGACATTTATAAATTCAGATTTTTTTTTACATAAATAATAATTATTCGGAATTATGTGTTATTAAGTCCGTTTTGTGCATGGCTCCGCCGATTGACTTACATAGTAAAAAATTTTTTAAGTCATGACAGATTTTTTTTATGAAAACTTTTATATGTGTTCCGTAAAAATTCAGTCTGCTTTATTCCGTAAATCATGTAAGCAGACTAACTTCACTGGAATTTAATATTATACTGAAAGAGTATGAAAGCTCTTCCAGATTGACTGTTAATTTAAAATTACCTCTGAACTCATTAACAAATCCCTTCATCCCTTTAAAAATCCCATGCGTTATTACAATTAAATCACCCTTTTTAATTTTTTTATCGTCAATACTTATTTTTTCAGGCTCTGCAATTGCAAGTTTTACCAGTTCTATTTCCCTGTCACTTACAACAGCCGGTCTTTTTTCAAAAAAGACATATCTGATTGCACCTGATGTATTTGAAATTGCATTCAGCCTTTCTTTTTCGTTTGCATGCACAAATACGTAACCGGAAAAAAGCGGAGTAGAAATTTTTTTCTTCCTGTCAGCCCAGATTCTTATTTTTTCCGTTACCGGTAAATAGAATTCTATTCCTTTTTGATTTAACTGAAAGGCTACAATTTTCTCGTTTCTGGGTTTTGTCTGTAACACGAACCACTTTCTCTCCATAGTTTATTTCCCGACAGATATTGCAGTCACAACAAGTATTCCCAGTGATATCACAACAGATGAAATACTTAAAATAAAGCTCACATTGTCTCTGGCAAAATATCTGGGTTCACCTTTGATAATAAGCACATCACCTGGATTTAACAGCGGATTTATTTTATTTTCCTTACCTGTTTCTTCTGTCCAGAACAAATCATCATAATTCAGTTTAATAATCTTATCTTTTGATAATTTATCGGAATCATTTCTGGGTCTGTAAAGCAGAATTTCATTAAGTGTAGCTTCTATAACAGGACCTCCTCCGTATGAAATCAAATCCTGAACAGTGGAACCTTTCGGAATAAGATATTTTCCGGGGTATTTTACAAATCCCCATATATTTACATCAATATTAACTTTATCCTTGTCTCCGTAATTGTAAAATCCTCCCTGCTGATTAAAAAACGCGTCGTTTCCGATTTTCTGACGGTCAATCTGAGAAAATATAATTTGGGGAATGAATACTAATATTATGACGAATATTTTGAAAATTGCAAGATTCAAATACTCTAAATTTGATGTGAGAAATTTTAACAATTAGCAAACATAAAAAAAAAACTACTTAAATTAAAGTCGGATTTGACATTTACTTGTATCTTCTTTTAAAAGACTTTAATGTTTATACAGATGTGATTTAATATATAGACAATAAAAAATTTTTTACTTTGAAATGTTCTGAATAATATTCAGCAAGAAATAATACAATTCATTCATAAAGTTCTTTTAATTTTGCGGGATTAAATACTCTTACAATAAATTTCATTAAGCAAAGCACTATTTATTAAGTTGAAATAATGATTAAAAGATTTTATCTTTGTAGCGAAATTTAATTAATTTTTGCGGTTCAGCCGAATAATTTTACTGATTATTTGGTTTTTAATTCTTAAAAAATCCGCTTTTTCGTCAATATATTTAATCCTTACAGACCTCGAAAAGATTATTTTTACAGAGATATGATTTTTAAAATATTTATCAGTTAAATTGGATAAACCAAGTTTAAACGGTGCAGGGATTCTTTCAAAGAACGGTACCCACAGCTTAATTAAAGATTCTAAGGATAATTTTATAAATTATATTAGCATCTTAAGGGCTAATTTATTGCCGATTTCCGTCATCACACTTCTTTTTATAGTTATCACAGTCATTTATGTTCTGAATGCAAAGGATTTTTACAAATCAACGACAACAATTAAAATCAACAGGCCTCAGGGCAGCATTTTAAGTTCAAGCCTGATTCCGGAATTTCAGGATTTTATTACAGACAGATATATTTCAAATGAAATTGAAGTGCTGAAAAGTTATAAAATAAGGGAAACGGTTGCAGAAAATCTCATTGATACTTTTAAAGCCGGTCAGAACAATGAAAATTTTTATTATATATTTAATCACAATGTAAAGGAAGCTGATTCAATAGTTTCTGTAGCTGTTCTGACGGATATATTGTCGAGTATTGTCAAAATAGATCAGAAAAGAGGCCTTGATGTAGTGGACATTGTGGCAGAAAGTCCGTCCAGATACGAAGCAATGCTGATAGCAAATCTGTATGCTTCCGTTTATCAGAAATTCAGTCTTGAATTATCGAGAGAAGAACTTACAACTTTAACACGTTATCTGAATGAGGAAAAAGAAAATAAGTTCAAAGATCTTTCTAAAGCAGAAATTGAGCTTGAAGATTATCAGAAAAAAGGCGGATTGATCCTGCTTGATGCGCAGGTTAAAAACCTAGTTGAAAATATTTCACAGCTTGAAGCACAGAAAAATGCAGCAAACATTGAGCTTAGTACTAAGGAAAAAGAATACAACAGTCTCAGTTCGGAAATTGAAAGGATAGATCCGACTTTAGTTGATTATATGAACGGGAAAATAGATGAGTCTTATATTGAAGAAATTCAGTCGAAAATTGCGGAATTGGAGACAAAAAGAGATATAGAAGCTTCAATACCTCAGGATGAAAGTCTCCGTTTAAAAACACTGGAAGAGTTTAACAGAAAGATTGAACCTTTAAAAAGGACGTTAAACGAGAAGCTGCAGGTTTTAAAGACAAGCTTATATTCAAATACTCCTGAAGACAGGAGACTTGTCGCTCAGAAGCTTCTTGAAGCAAATGTCGGTGTGCAGGCATATAAAACGAAAGTAAATACTTTATCCGTTCTGCTGGCAAAATATGAAGATCAGTTTTCAAAGTTACCGACACAGAGCATTGAATATGCAAAACTGGAAAGAAACAGAAAAGCTACCGAGAAACTTTATCTTATACTGGAAGAAAAATATCAGGAGGCTAAAATCAATGAAAGAATAAAATTAGGCACGATTTTAGTAATTGCTCCGAGTGTAATTGCGACAAAGCCGTCAAAACCGAACAGAACATTGATAATATTTCTGGGTGTTGTTCTGGGACTTGCTACAAGCATCGGTTTTGCATTCGTAAGAAATTATTTTGACCATACCGTAAAAAGTCCTGATGAAATAGAGAACAAAGGAGTGACAGTTTTGTCATGGATTCCTGTTATTGATGATTTGAAAGGCGGAGGACAGAGCGAATTTATTGTGGCAAACAAGCCTAAATCCCCGGCATCTGAGGCTTTTAAAGCATTAAGGACAAGACTGCAGTATGCCAAACTCGAAGAAACTCCGATAAAAACCATACTGCTTACAAGTTCAGTTCCGGCAGAAGGGAAAACAACAATTTCGGTCAATGTTGCAGGAAGTCTTGCGCAGATGGATAAAAAAGTTTTACTTCTTGACTGTGATCTAAGGAAACCAAGGATTCATAATGTGTTTGAAACTGACAGGTTCCCGGGACTCAGCGATTATTTGTTTTCAAATGCATCACTTGAGGATATTACCAGAACTTCGAGAATAAAGAATCTGAGTGTTATTACCAGCGGAACAATACCGCCTAATCCTTCTGAACTGCTTGCTTCTAAACAGATGAAGGACTTTCTGGATAAGATGAAGAGTCTGTATGATTTTGTAATAATAGATTCTCCGCCGTATATTTCTGTAACAGATGCAGAAATTTTATTCAGAATCACAGACGGGACTATACTTGTTCTGAGAGCCGGTAAGACACCTTCAGACGCTTTTTTCAGAACCTGTGAAAAACTTACTAAGCTTGATCCTCATAATTTTCTCGGAGTTGTGTTTAATAATTTCAGTTACAAAAGTGCATACGGTTATTATTACAATTATTATTATTATTATGCTAATCCTGAAATAAAACCAAAAGTAAAATCAAACGGACTGGATTTAACACAAAAGAAAATGACTGATTCAAAGGATATTTAATTTAATTAATAATTTCTCAAAACATAAAATTCAGAAAGGAAATAGTTGAGCTTAAAAGATAAAGTAAAAGAGAATAAATTCACAGTCGGCATAATAGGATTAGGTTACGTGGGATTACCTTTAGCTCTTGAGTTTGCAAACAAAGGAATAAAAGTAACAGGATTTGATCTGGACAAATTCAAAATTGATAAAATCCTCAGAGAAAAAAAATCTTACATTAAGCATATACCGTCTGAAAAAATCAGGAATGCAGTTGAGAAAAAGATGCTGACTGCAACAACTGATTTTGCAAAACTTTCCGAACCGGATGCTCTGATAATATGCGTACCGACGCCGTTGAATGTAAACAGGGAACCCGACATGAGTTATGTCGTTAATACCGCGGAAGTAATCGGCAAGTATCTCAGAAAGGGACAGTTTGTATCGCTAGAAAGCACAACGTATCCGGGGACTACAGATGAAATTCTTCTGAAAATTTTTGAATCAAAAGGATACAAAGCCGGCAGGGATTTTTATCTGTGTTTTTCTCCCGAGCGTGAAGATCCGAACAATGAGAAATATTCTACAGCTACAATTCCGAAAGTTCTCGGAGGTGTTACAAAAGAATGTGTGGAAATAGGAAAGCTGATTTATGAAAAAGTAATCGTAAAAGTTGTAACTGTCTCTTCAACAAAAGCCGCTGAATCATCAAAGCTGCTTGAAAATATTTTCAGATCAATTAATATTGCAATGGTGAATGAGCTGAAAATGGTTTTTGACAAAATGGGCATTGACATCTGGGAAGTTATCGAAGCCGCTTCGACAAAACCTTTCGGATTTACACCGTTTTATCCGGGACCCGGGCTGGGCGGGCATTGTATTCCTATTGATCCTTTTTATCTTACATGGAAGGCAAGAGAGTATGAAATTTCAACAAAATTTATTGAACTTGCAGGCGAGATTAACACTGCAATGCCGGAATATGTGGTAAATAAAGTTTATCATGCGCTGAATGAAAATAAAAAATGCATTAAAGGTTCAAAGATACTTCTGCTCGGGCTGTCTTATAAAAAAGACATTGATGATCTGAGAGAATCTCCTTCGCTTAAATTAATAGAACTGCTGCAGGATGAAGGTGCCGTTGTAGATTACAGCGATGATTATGTAACGACTATACCGAAATTAAGGAAATATGAATTCAGCAAAAAATCCGTAAAACTTACAAAACAGAATATTTCGAAGTATGATCTGGTTCTTCTTTCAACAGACCATACATACTTTGATTATAGATTTATTTTTGAGAATGCAAAAGTTATAGTCGATACAAGAAATGCATTTAAAAAATTCAGAGGGAAAAAATTATACAAGGCATAATATTCACAATAATCAGATTAAATAATTACAACTAAATGAACGAATTCAGCATTGCAGTGATTGGCTGCGGAAACTGGGGAATGAATCATGTCAGGACAGCTTACAAAATTTTCGGAAAGAGACTTAAATACTGCAGTGACAGCTATCCCGAAAGCGGGATAAAGATAAAAGAGATTTCGGAAGAAATTATTTTTACTGTCGATTTAAATGATGTTCTTAACGACAAATCCGTAAAAGCCGTAATTGTTGCAACGCCGGCAGAGACGCATTTTGAAATTACAGAAAAACTCCTGCTTGCCGGAAAGAATGTACTTGTGGAAAAACCGATTACTCTGAATTCTGATGAAGCTAAAATCCTGAACAGGACAGCACTTGACAAAAAGCTTATACTGATGGTTGGACATTTGCTTCTGTTTCATCCTGCAATTCTGAAAATTAAGGAATACATAGATAACGGTAAACTCGGAAACCTGCAGTATATATACAGCAACAGGCTGAATCTGGGAACTGTAAGAAACGAAGAGAATATTTTGTGGAGTTTTGCACCTCACGACATTTCCGTAATTCAGTTTTTTACCGGAGATGTTCCGTCTGAAGTAAGCGCATCCGGAGCTGTTTTTCTTCAGAAAAACATACAGGACACAACGCTTACTGTATTGAAATTCAGAAAAAACATTCATGCTCATGTTTATGTCAGCTGGCTTCATCCATTTAAGGAGCAGAGACTTGTCGTAATCGGAGACAAAGCAATGATGATGTTTGAAGACACACTGAAAGAAAACAAACTTAAATTTTATCCGAAGGGATTTGACATGGTAAACGGCATGCCGGTGAAGAGGGATATGGGTTTTGAGAATATTGAATTTGATCCTGTGTCACCTCTTGAACAGGAACAAAGACATTTTGTAAGTTGCATTGAAGATAAAAAAACACCCAGAGCTGACGGAAACAATGCGATAGAAGTTCTGGAAACGCTTGAGAGAGCACAAAAGGAATTAACTAAATAAAAATCAAGAAGATGGCAGATTATAAAGTTCATTCAACAGCTGTGGTAGATGACAATGTTGAAATCGGAAAAGGCACATCCATATGGCATTTTTCACACATACAGCCCGGTGCAAAAATCGGGGAGAAATGCACACTCGGACAAAACGTAAATGTTGCCAATAATGTAAAAATAGGAAATTTCTGTAAAATACAGAATAATGTTTCGGTTTATGAAGGAGTAACACTGGAAGACTATGTTTTTTGCGGACCTTCGATGGTGTTTACAAACATACTTTTGCCAAAATGCAAATATCCTCAGAGAGGAGCGGAGTTTTACACAAATACACTTGTAAAGGAAGGTGCATCTATCGGAGCAAACGCAACAATAGTTTGCGGAACAATACTCGGGAAACATTGCCTTATCGGAGCAGGTGCAGTCGTAACCAAGGATGTACCCGATTATGCTCTTGTTGTCGGCAATCCGGGGAAAATTATCGGTTGGGTTAGTGAAGCTGGAACGAGACTTGATTTTGGCAAGGAAGGTACAGCCTCCTGTGAAAAATCAGGGAAAAAATATAAACTTGAAAACGGAATAGTAACAGAGATAAACTGAAATTGTTTTAATTTTGAATTAACAAATTAACCGGAAAAAAGAAAACAGAATAAAATGAAAGTAGCAATAGTCGGAACAGGTTATGTAGGTCTTGTGACAGGCACATGTCTGGCGGATACAGGAAATCAGGTAATATGCGTGGACATTGACAAGGAAAAAGTAAAGAAGCTAAATGAAAACATTATGCCGATTTATGAGCCCGATCTGGATACAGTGTTTGAAAGAAACGTTAAAGCCGGTAGACTGAAATTTACGACTGATCTGAAGACGGCAACAGATAATTCGGATATTATATTTCTAGCGCTGCCGACACCTCCGGGTGAGGACGGATCGGCTGATTTGTCTTACATTATCGGTGTAGCCGACGAACTGGGAAAGATAATCAGCGGATACAAAGTAATTGTCAATAAAAGCACGGTACCAGTCGGGACAGCCGAGAGAGTCCGCGCCGCAGTTTCTAAACATACCAAGATAGAGTTTGACGTCGTTTCAAATCCCGAATTTCTGAGAGAAGGGCTTGCAGTTGATGATTTCATGAAACCGGACAGGATTGTTATCGGCACTAAATCCGAAAGAGCTAGAAAAATCATGGAAGAACTTTTCCTGCCGTTTGTAAGACAGGGAAATCCGATTATTTTTATGGATGAAAGATCATCGGAACTTACAAAATATGCTTCTAATTCATATCTGGCAACAAGAATAACTTTTATGAATGAGATTGCAAACATCTGCGAAAGAATCGGAGCAAATGTAGATCTTGTAAGAATCGGCATGGGAAGTGACACAAGAATTGGAAAACGGTTTTTATTCCCGGGCATAGGATACGGGGGAAGCTGTTTCCCAAAAGACGTAACTGCATTGCATAAATCAGCTGGTGAATACGGATATGATTTTAAAATTCTTGATTCGGTAATGAAAGTAAATGAGACACAGAAAACTTTAATTGTCGGAAAAATTCTCGATTTCTTCGGCGGGAACATCAAAGGAAAAAAATTCGCCGTATGGGGACTGGCTTTTAAACCGGATACAGACGATATCAGGGAAGCGCCGTCATTATATATATTAAAAAAATTACTTGATGAAGGTGCCATACTTTCTGTTTATGATCCTGAAGCAATGGAAAATGTGAAGAAAATATTCGGAGAAAAGCTCGAATATGTTAAAGACCATTATGAAGCACTTAAAAATTCGGATGCACTTGTAATCTGCACAGAATGGTCAATGTTCAGGACACCGGATTTCGGTAAAATTTCCGAAAATCTTAAATCAAAAGTAATTTTTGACGGAAGAAACCTGTATGACCTTAAGCAGATGAAAGAGCTTGGATTTTATTACAGAAGTATAGGAAGAGAAGAAGTAAAACAGCAAAACTAATTTAATTTTTTAAATCAATCAGAATAAATTAATATGAAAGTCCCATTATTGGATCTGAAAGCACAGTACAAAACCATAAAAAAGGAAATAGACGAAGCTTTAATCGGAGTGGCAGAATCTCAAAGCTGCATACTTGGTCCCGATGTAGCTAATATCGAGAAAAATCTCTGCAGTTATCTTGACAGCAAATATTCTATAGGAGTATCTTCAGGAACAGATGCGCTGCTTATAGCACTCATGGCCATTGACATAAAACCTGATGACGAAGTAATAATCCCGACATATTCATTTTTTGCAACCGCAGGAGTTGTCAGCAGGCTGAATGCAAAACCTGTTTTTATTGATTCTGATCCCGTATCTTTTAATCTTGATCCGGCGGGACTTAAAAGACTTATTACAAAAAAAACAAAAGCGATAGTGCCTGTACATCTTTACGGACAAAGCTGCGATATGGATGGAATTATGGATGTTGCAAAAGAATTCGGTCTGAAAGTAATCGAGGATGCGGCGCAGTCAATCGGTACACAGTATAAAGACGGAAGGAAAGTAGGAAACATCGGAGATATAGGTTGCTTCTCATTTTATCCGAGCAAGAATCTCGGATGTTTCGGTGACGGAGGTCTTGTGACAACAAACAACGAAGAGCTTGCGGAGAAATTAAGAATTCTAAGAGTGCACGGAGGCAAACCCAAGTATTATCATAAAATCATTGGCGGAAACTTCAGGCTCGACGCCATTCAGGCGGCAGTACTGAATGTAAAACTTCCTCATCTTGATTCTTGGACAAAGAAAAGGCAGCAAAATGCCGACCTTTACACAAAATATTTTATTGAAGCAGGACTTGCCGAAGAAACCGGAAGAATTAAATATGATGAAAAGAATGAGGTTCTGTTGCCAAAACCAGTTTACAGGGAATACAATCTGAAATATTATCATATTTACAATCAGTATGTCATAAGAGTCAGCAAAAGAGATGAGCTCAGGAAAAATCTGGCAGAAAATGAAATCGGCACAGAGATATATTATCCCGTTCCGTTTCATATGCAGGAATGTTTTTCGTATCTGGGATATAAGACAGGTCAGTTTCCTGTTTCGGAATGGTGCGCAAAAGATTCTGTTGCGCTTCCCATTTATCCTGAATTAACAAATGAGCAGATAGAATTTACCGTAAGGACAATAAAAAACTTCATTTCATAATATTAAAAGGATTACAGTTCAGAAATGAAAAAAGCATTAATATCGGGAATAACGGGACAGGATGGAAGTTATCTTACCGAACTTCTCCTGGAAAAAGGTTACGAAGTACACGGCATTATTAGAAGAAGCAGTTCCTTTAATACAAAAAGGATTGATCATCTTTACGGAAATGAAAAGATTATTAATCATAAGCTGTTCCTTCATTTCGGAGATCTGGTAGACACAAGCAGTCTTAACAGGCTTCTGGAAAAAATCGAACCGGATGAAATATATAATTTAGCTGCACAGAGTCATGTAAAAGTATCTTTTGAAGTTCCGGATTATACAGCTCAGGTAGATGCACTCGGAACTTTACGTTTTCTCGATGCGATACGTGAAACAGGTTTAAGAAAAGTTAAATTTTATCAGGCATCAACAAGCGAACTTTACGGTAAGGTTCAGGAAGTTCCGCAGACGGAAAATACTCCTTTCTATCCGAGAAGTCCTTACGGAGTAGCAAAGATTTACGGATACTGGATAGTGGTTAACTACAGGGAAGCATACAATATATTTGCCTGCAACGGAATTTTATTCAATCATGAATCCCCGAGAAGAGGAGAAACTTTTGTAACAAGAAAAATCACACGTGCCGTTGCCAGAATTAAAAACGGGATTCAGGAAAAATTATCCATGGGAAACATCGATGCAAAGCGGGACTGGGGCTATGCACCCGAATTTTGCGAAGGGATGTGGAGAATGCTTCAGCATGATACAGCCGAAGACTTTGTGCTTGCTACCGGCGAGACACATACAGTAAGAGAATTCATTGAGCTTGCATTCAGGGAAATTGATATTATGATAGAATGGAAAGGCAAGAATGAAAAAGAAACCGGTCTTGACAGCAAAACAGGCAAGGTAATAATTGAAATCGATAAAAATTATTTCAGACCTACCGAAGTGGATCTTCTTATCGGCGATCCTTCCAAAGCAAAAGAAAAACTTGGCTGGAAGCCTGAAGTTACATTTTCAGAGCTTGTAAAAATCATGGTTAAAGCCGATTGTGAGATGGTTCAGAAAAAGGGATATTGATCTGATATGAGCATTACAGTTGAAAAGACAAAGTTTGAAAATGTTCTCTTTATAAAACCTTCGGTTTTTGAGGATCACCGAGGAATGTATGTCGAAACTTTTAATACTGATGATTACAAAAGGAATAACATAAATATAAATTTTGTCAGGGATGATGTCTCAACTTCCGCAAAAAATGTATTAAGAGGAATTCATTATGATAATAAGACATGGAAGCTTATTCACTGTATGCAAGGAAAGATATACTTTGTTGTGGCTGATATGAGAAAAGATTCTCCGCAGTATCTGAAATGGCAGTCATTTATTCTTACAAGCGATAACCGTCATCAGGTGCTTGTACCGCCGGGGTTCGGAAACGGTCATCTTGTTTTGAGCGACTATTGTATTTTTCATTATAAAATGTCGGAGTATTATGATCCGGATAATGAACACGGTGTTAAATGGGATGATCCGTCCCTGAATATATTCTGGCCGGTAACAAATCCCATATTATCAGAAAAAGATTCTTCTATAGATTATTTGTAATCCGCGGTTTAATCAGTTTTTAATAAATTATATGAATGTAAGAAAAGATTTTCTGTCACTTGCAATACCGGATATAAGTGAAGCAGAAAAGAATGAAGTTATTGATGCACTGAACTCCGGATGGATAAGCACAGGTCCGAAAGTAAAAGAATTCGAAAGACTTTTTGCCGAATATCACGGAGTAAAACATGCTGTTGCAGTCAGTTCATGTACTGCCGCTCTTTTTATTGCAGCTAAAGTAATGGGAATCGGCAAAGGTGATTATGTGATTATCCCTACTGTAACATGGCAGTCAACTGCAAACATTGTAGAACAGCTTGACGCTACTCCCCTTTTCTGCGATGTATACAGAGATACATTGAATATCAACACCGGTGACATTGAAGAATATATTAAAAAGTACGGCAAAAAAGTAAAAGCAATTATTCCTGTACATCATTCAGGATTACCTGCAGATATCGACAGAATAACGGAAATATCCGAAAGTCACAATATACCTGTAATTTATGATGCAGCACATGCTGTGTTTTCTTCTTACGGAAATAAAATGGCAGGAGGATTCGGGAAAATGTCTGCATTCAGTTTTTATGCAACAAAGAATCTGACGACAGGTGACGGAGGAATGATTACAACTGATGACGATGAACTGAGTGAACAGTGCAGGACATGGTCTTATCACGGGCTTCCTAAAGATTCATGGAAAAGGTATTCGGCAGAAAATGCAAGTCCTCATGTTCAGAGTATTGTACCGGGTTATAAATTCAATCTGACCGATATACAGGCTGCACTTGGAATTGCACAGTTCAGACGCAGGGAAGATCTTCTGAGCAAAAGGAATTATCTGGTTGAATATTACAATGAAATACTGAAGGATTTTGACTGGATAGAAAGACCTGTTTTTAAAACCGGAAAAGGCAGATGGGGAAATCATGTATATGTAATTAAAATTCTCGACGAAGACATAGACAGGGATAAATTAATGAAAGAGCTGAGAACTTTAAATATCGGTACAAATTTACATTTCTATCCGGTTCACAGAAATGTATTTTACGAAAAAAAATATCCTGATGTGACTCTTCCCGTTGCTGAATGGTTAAAAGACAGAATTCTGACCTTGCCTCTTTGCACAAAATATTCCGAAAATGATCTGAAATATGTTGCAGATTCTTTGAAGTATATTTATGAAAATAAGTTTTCGCATAAATCCATATTAATTTAAATTATTAATAACAAACTTGTCAAAAGTACTAATAACAGGCGGCGCAGGTAATATCGGATCATTTATTGCCGATCAGTGTCTTGAACTCGGACATGAAGTTGTTGTTGTTGATAATTTTTATAACGGTAAATTCAGGAATATAGAGTCTCATCTTTCCGCAAAAAGAATTGAGCTTGAAACCATAGACATCGGCAGTTATGAAATGCTGAGATACGCATTTGACAGGCATAAACCCGATTTTGTATCACATCAGGCATCTCTTATGATTATGGATTCGGATAAATTTCCCGAGAAAGCAATCGATACAAATATAAAAGGAACATTCAATATTATTCAGGCATGTTACGAATTCGGCATAAAAAAACTTACTTACGGTTCATCTGCATCAGTATACGGAAATCCTGAATCTGTTCCCGTGACTGAAGAACACCCTTTTAATAACAGGACTTTATACGGAGCGACAAAAATTGCAAAGGAAGCTCTAATGAATTCATGGGCTTATTCTCATAATGTACCTTTTGTCGGATTCAGGTATTTTAATATTTACAGTGAGAGACAGGGTCTCGGAGCATTTTATACACAGGTATTTCAGAAATGGATTCACGCAATTTACGAAGGGAAGGAAATAACAATGTACGGAGACGGCGAACAGACAATGGACCTTGTGCATTCATCGGATGCAGCAAGAGCAAATATACTGGCTATGTTTAATGAAAATGTAAAAAATGAATTTTATAATGTAGGCACAGGAATCGAAACAAGTCTGAAACAGGTTCTTAAGCTCATTGAAAAACATTTGAATAAAAAAGCAAAAGTGAAGCATATTGATTCGGATCCTCATCTTGTGAAAAGAAGATGTGCATCAATAGATAAAATAAGAAATGATCTCGGATTCAGTCCGCAGATTAATGTCGAAGAAGGCACGGTTAAATACATAAAATATCTTCTCGAAGGAAAAGTTTAATGCTCTATAACAAAAGACATATTTATCTGAGATCACCTTTAAGAATCAGTTTTGTGGGCGGAGGCACTGACTTAGAATCATTTTACAGTCAGGGTGAAACGGGACATGTTGTTTCATCTTCAATTGATTTGTATAATTATGTATCAATCAAGGATATGTTTGATTCGAATGTACGGGTTCATCATGCTGAAATCGAGACAGAGCCGATCACAAGCAGAATAAAACATTCTTATTCACGCACTGCACTTGAACATTTCGGAATTTTCAAGGGAGCAGAGGTAATACTTACATCAGACGTAATGACAACAGGCAGCGGACTCGGAGCATCTTCCGCAATGATGAGCTCTTTGATTCTCGGATGCAGTTCGTTAAGGGATAAATCTATCAGAAATAAGAAAGAACATTCCGAACTCACTTTCAGACTTGAAGCAGAAGCCGGTACCGTTGGAGGACGGCAGGATCAGTATGCAACAGTGTTCGGAGGATTTAATTCTATTACTTTTACTGATAAAAAAACAGATGTAAAGAATATTAAGATTTCAGGAGAAAATCTTAACCGGCTTGAAAGCAGATTGTTTCTTGTATTTACAAATATGGCGAGGGAAAACAAAATAATCCAGACCAGGCTTGGAACTAATTCACTTGACGGAGATAAATTCAGATACTTTTTAAAGCTTCGTGATCTTTCACAGGAATTTCTTAAGACACTTGAATCTCCCAAATTTAATTTAAATGAATTCGGAAGGCTGCTTCATGAAAGCTGGAAACTGAAGAAATCAACAAACAGTCATACTTCAAACCCGTTTATAGATCAGCTTTATGATGCTCTCAGAAAAAAAGGAGTTACCGGAGGCAAAGTTCTCGGTGCAGGAGGCGGGGGGTTTCTTCTTGCATTTGCGGGAGATCCGAAGATTAAAGAAAAAATAAAATATGAACTTTACCCTAATTTCATAGCACTTGACATAAAATTTACAAACAAAGGAACCGAAACATTATGGAAAAATTTTTAGGCGTACTTTTTTGCGGAGGTAAAGGAACCCGTCTCGGTGAAATTACGGATTATATTTCTAAATCATTCATACCTGTATATAACAGACCTGTTTTCAAATTCGGACTTGAACTTCTGGAAAACTCGAAAAAGGTTGATGAAATTGTTATACTCACAAACGAAGATAATGACGCAAAATTCAGACAGCTTGGTCACAGAACTATAGTTCAGGCTGATTCAAAGGTTACTGACATGATTACAGGATGGGATTATGTCAAAAAATATCTTCGCACCAAAAAGCATGGTGTGCTTGTTCCGTCCGACAATATATGCCAGGTTAAAATTGACAGCCTGATTAAAGCTTTTGAAAAAAGCACAGCTGAATTTCTTTTTTCACTTATCGAACTAAAAGATAAATCGAAATTATCCAATATGGGCTGTTATGACATTGAATCAAGAAAGTTCTATTACAAGAATCCTCACCCTCCGACAAATTACGGGGTTATTGCTCCTTATATAATTGAGAACTCCCTGAATATAGTACCGGGAAGGAATGTTTTTGAAGATTCTCATGTGGAAATTCTTTTTCATAAAGGCTACTGGTATGATCTCGGGGATTTTGACAGTATCATCGAAGCTGGTAACTGGTATCAGAAAACTCTGAAAAAAATTGAAACTAATAGTTAACTTCATCTCAAAGCTAGGTGTAGATTCAGTTTCCAGATTAATAGGTTTTGTAACTTTGCCGGTAATAACAAGAGCGCTGGGACCTGAAGGTTACGGTCAGTTTACATATCTGTTTGTTGTTTTATCTTACTTTGGATTCTTTATTGACTTCGGTTATATGAGTTACGGTACAAACAAAATATGTGAAAAGAATGACTCTTCTTTTGTAATCGGTAAAATAATTTCACTGCAGATTCTCACTGCCCTGTTTTCAACAGCTGTTCTGATAATTGTTGCATATTTTTTTCTTGATTCAGGCAAATATATACTGCTGATAATATTTTCTGCTGTTTTCATTTCTCAGATACTTTCAATCAGATATTATTATCTTGCAGTGAATAAACTGTATTATAATTCGGTTTCAGAACTCGCCGGGCAGATTGTATATGCAGTTTTGATATTTACGGTATTTATTAATTACCCTTCTGTATTTACACTGATAATACTTTCACTTTTTCAGTCATTTGTAACGGCGTTTTTTTTGTTCATTCCGTTTGCAAGAAAGAATAAAATTGCAATAGACCTTAACATTAAAAAAAATTTACTGACTCTTAAAGATGCTTATAAGCTGGGACTTGCATCAAAATCTGAAGCAGTTACAGTATCTTTCATTATTCTTTGTGCAGGCTTTTTTCTTAATGAAGAATCCGTAGGTTATTATAATGCATCATACAAAATATATCTGATACTTCTGACTGTGGTTCAGGGACTCAGCTATACGGTAATGCCTGTTCTTTTAAACAATCTGAAGAAGCCTGAATTCAGGACACTTAATAAAGTCAGTGTTATTTTTTATATTTATCTGCTCACAGGGATATTTCTTTCAGCTGTAACTTTTTTCTTTTCACAAAGCATAATATCTGTCATGTTTGGTGAAAAATTTTCCGCGTCCGTACAGATATTAAAAAGTTTTTCTGTAACCCTGCTTCTATGGCCGGTTGTAATGTTTTTAAGTCTTATTACGCTTGCATTCAACAGATATAATTACATACTTTTTACTTCCGTTTTCTCAGCTCTTGTCTCGGTAATATTATCTCTGATTTTTATAAGATACTTCGGTGTTTACGGTGCAGGAATTGTCCTGCCGTTTGTAGCCGCCGGCACAATAACGGTTAATCTTTATTTACTAAAGAAGATATCTTATGAGGAAAACTTTCATTTGAGAGAGCTTTTTTCTCCTTCCGCTGCGATCCGCGAAATAATTAAAATTAAAAAATAAGCTGCTTCCTGAACAGCAAATGCACTCATATAATAAAGTTTTTAACTGGACTTAATTTTTGATATTATGCATCTGTATAATTAATAACTTTTTTGCTTTTCAATAATTCTATATTTTGGAATTAATCAATGTATATTCAGGAAAAATAAATTCTTTTTATGATAAGATTTGAAAATATCGGATTCAGAGCAGTAGAAAAAGATGATCTCAATCAAATACGTCTTGAGCATAATGACGAATCCGTGCTGCTTATGTTAAGGGATCCGAGGATTATTACGGAAGTTCAGCAGAACCAATGGTTTGAAAAAATTTCCTGCAACAGGAATAATACCGTCTATTGCATTTTTACGGATAAACCCGAAAATGTCATAGGCGTCTGGAAGCTTCAGGATCTGGATGAAACAAACAGATGCACTGAAATGGGAATGGATATTTTCAGAAAATTCCGAAACAAGGGATTCGGGCTTAAATCTTTTCACATGATTTTCAAATATCTCTTTGAATCAATGAATGTTCATACTGTTTACGCCAAAGTCGGGGAGTATAATGAAACAAGTCTCATTGCCGCACAGAAAGCCGGATTTAAGATCTGCGGTAAAATACCCGAATCACTATTCAGAAACGGAAAATATTACGATAATGTGATCCTGGCGATTACTTTCAGCGAGTATAAGAAATTTTATCAGAAGGCAAAATAAATTATTTATGTTCTTAGCTTATGTAATAATTGTAATTGCACTTACACTCCTGCTGTATGATTACAGATCCGGCATTATAACTTCAATAATGATAGTTACTAATTTCGGCGAGTTTATATATGTAAATCCGAATCTGGAAATCGGAGATTTCGGAGGTGTCGGTACTATTTACTTTATGGACCTGTTCTGGCTGGCAGTAGTGCTTGTTGTGTTTCTTAAAAGAAATAATCTCGTCCTTCTGAATTATAAATTTTCCCTGGTTATCTTTTTTGCACTCTTCCTGTCAGCACTGATAATTCCGTTTCTCATTTCTTCCTTTTCGGTAAAAGACACGATAAGTGTAATCAGACCCTGGGGTAATTTTCTTTTCCTGCCGTATCTTATTGTAACGGTAACTGACATGAAAGTATTTAATTTTTTTGAGAAGACTGTTACGTCAATGGTTTTTATATTTATTGTAATTCAGGTTTATGAATACATTTCACAAAAAAGGATTCCGTTAAGACTATTTGAAGAATACAGTATGTTTTACGGTGAAGATCCGTTTGCCGTTGAATTCGGCGGCATTAAGACAGGATATATATGGTCAAGGATAGGATATCTGCTTCCTTTTAATTTGTTTTTCGGATGTTATTATTATTTTTCCGAAAAAAGAAATTACGGGCTGCTCCTCCTAGGAATATATCTTTTATCTATAATGATTGCATTGAGCAGAATCTGGATTATCGGTTTTGCTTTTTTCCTGATAGTAGTCTCTTTTTCGTTTATGATAAAGAAAACCGATTATACATATGTCAGAACAAAATTACTGACACTTATAAGTTTTTTTATTCTGACTGGTATTGTTCTGCTTTTCACATCATCTACCTTTAATCAGATATTTGACATCTTCCTGCTGAGGATAAATTCCATAAACGATCTTGCCGATAAAACCGATTCATCTTTTCTGGGAAGAGAGTATACTCTTTTACAGATGATAAGTGTATGGGCTGAATATCCACTGCTTGGCGCGGGTTTTTCCTCACTCTCAAGAAATCTTGTGACAAATGACCTGGGTTTTCCTAACATCATTACTATTTACGGGTTCGCCGGTATAGCAATGATTCTTGTTTTTATGAAGCAGTATTTTGACAATATTAAATTATTTATAAAGAGCAACTATGTTTTGTTTGTTACTCTTTTTTCAGTAATGCTGATGATCACTTTCATGAGTATTTTCAGCATTGATATGTTTTATTTTAATTCCACAGGTGCAATTATGTTTGCTCTGGGAAATATTTTGTACAATATTGCGCATCAGGAACCTGAAGTTAATACAGTTTATGATGACACTGTCTGATTTATACTGGGTTCTCGGTGAACAGAATCTTGGTCCGCTTGAATTTTACTTCGCAAAAGCCGCCATCAAAAACGGAAAATCAGTTAATTACATTAATATTCATTCGCTTTATTCCGATTACTGGAAGAGGCTCAGCATCTATTCTCACCGGCTGCCGAGAAAGTTCGACAATTCTGTTCAGTACAGATACTTTAAAGTTATTAATGATAAATTAACCGCAAAATATAATTCGGAAAAACCGTCTTGTGTTTTTATTTATAATGACTGCAAAATTCTTCCTGAAACAATTTCTTACTTTAAGTCAAACGGAACAAAAATTATTGTCTTCCTGGGAGATGATCCGAATTATCTTCTGCCTGCGAAAAAAACTTTTCTGCTTACTGTGATGAATGCAGATATGGTAATCGTTCCGGACTCCGGCTGGATAGACGGTTTGAAAATGCTTGATTTGAATAATATTATTTTTTCTCCGGTCGGAACCGATACAAGCGTGTTTTATCCGTTTGTTCCGGATGAAAGTCAGATTAATAAATATCAAACCGATATTTTATTTGTCGGGACGGGTTATTTTGCAAATTCATGGGGAATTAAAAGAGCTTCCGTGCTTAATGAACTGTGCAGTTTCAGGATGAAACTGTTCGGAGACAAAACATGGTTTGAATTATTTTATTATTACCCTGAACTGGAAAAACATTTTACTCACAGATCACTTAATGCAGTAGAAGTAAACATTGCATGTAACTGTGCAAAACTTTATCCTGTGACTGTCAATTCCGGAGTTTCAAACGGTGTTTCAACCAGAGTATTTGACTGCATAGCTTCGGGAATTTTTGTTATTGCAGAATATAAAAAAGATATAAAAACTTTTTTCCCGGATTCTGAAGTTGTCTGTTTTACTTCCAAAAGCGATCTCAGAAACAAAGCAGAGTATTACCTGCAAAATGAAAATGAAAGAAAAGATCACATAGAAAAATCTTTAAAGACAGTCAGGGAAAAATACAATATGGATATTATTGTCAAAAATATTTTGGATCAAATTTAATGTACAGGATTTAACTTGAATTCGGATTCTTTCAAATTTAAAAACGGAAGATATTACCTGAAGTATTTCGGATCGGAAAGTTATTATAAGAACGGACTTCTCCTGGAATGTGTTAATCATTTTAAATATTTAATGAAAGGCAGTCTTCTTGATCTCGGATGCGGAAATAAACCTTACTCGGTTATTTATAATGATATCTGTGATTCTTCTGTTGGTTGCGATGTTCCATTTTCTCTTCATAAGGATGCAAATGTTGAAGTTCTTTGCTATGCGGAAGATATTGACATGCATTTTAAATCATGTTCGTTCGATTGTATAATATGTACAGAAGTACTTGAACATACGGTTAACGATCAGAAAGTCATCCTGAATGCTGGTATGATACTGAAAGAAGGCGGGCATCTTCTTATATCAGCACCGTTTACATATGTAATGCATGAACCACCTCACGATTTCAGAAGATATACTTTTTACGGGCTTAAAGATATACTCGAAAGAAACAATTTTCAGATTTTGTCTGCATTTTCCATGGGGGCTACATTTTCATCCGGTCTTTATATTTTTTACAGTTCTATAATGAAAATATTTTATTTTATTCTGAAAAAAGCGGGTTTAAGAAATGCTTCAGATAATTCTTTTCTCAGGGCAATTACTTCTTTTCCGGAATATCTGTTTTATAAATTATACATTTCTTTTTTCAGGAAAAAACTCCGGGATAATAAACCTCCGTCAACAAATGAAATATTTTCTTCACTCGGATATTTTTTTGTTGCAAGAAAACTAAATGACAAACCGCAGTAGTATGAGAATTCTGGAAATCTCAGAGTGCTTTCCTAATAAATTCAAGCCCGTAACCGGTGAATTCATTCTTCAGCATGCAAAAGCACTTTCTGAATTCTGCAGTTTAACAATGCTTGTCCCTTTGAGATTAATGCCTCCGAGAGAACTTTTTAAGGTGAACCCTTTCAGATTTATCAGGAATATTTACAAATGGTACAGAAACATTTACGAAACAAAAAATATCTCGGAAGGAAATCTTGAAGTTGTATATCTGCCTTACTTTTCATTGCCGAAACCGTATTTTGATAGACTTAATGAAAAAATGACTGAAGTTTTTTTTTATAACGGATTTAAGAAATTTGCTGAATCTTTTAACCCGGATATTATATACTGCAACTGGATAAATCCCTGGAGTAATATTTCTTACAGATTGTCACGGGAGTTCCGTAAGCCGTTTGTTATTGATCATCATGAAGATATACCTACTTTAAAAAAACTGAATCCGGATAATTACAGGGAACAATTGAATAAATTTGAGAATGCTGATAAAATAATAGTACACAGCACTTTAAATAAAACCGAACTTGAAAATGAAAACTTAAAACTTAAAGAAGTAAAAATAATTTATCTCGGACAGAATTTTAATATTACTCAGAGCAGAAAAGTTTTTAATTATGACGAACCCAGAATTGTTTGTGTAAGCCATTTGTATGAACCGAGAAAAAACATAGATGTACTGATAAAAGCTTTTGACAATTTAAACAAAAATTTACCGTCAAAGCTTACTATTGCAGGAGACGGATCCTTAAAATCATCATATGAAGAATTATCTGCTTCCCTTCCGTCGGGAAGCAGCATATCTTTCAGAGGATCATTGTCACAGGATGAAATCGGAAATCTACTTGATGAATCTGATATATTTGTACTTCCGAGTTATCCCGAAGCATTCGGAATTGTTTTAATAGAAGCAATTGCAAAAGGGCTTCCCGTTGTCACATGCAGAGGAAACGGAGGCGGAGAAGAACTTTTGAAACTCGGCTATCCGGTAATACTTGCAGAACCTGGGTCAAGCGAGAATCTTTCCGGGAAAATATCCGGACTTGTGAATGACAGGGAAAAAATGGATTTAATGTCAGTCACAGGAAAAAATATTGCACGCAGGTATTTTTCCTGGAAAATAAATGCAGAGGAAACATATGGTTTTTTAAAAACAACACTTGATGAATTTTACGGTAAAAATAAATGTGCGGAATAAACGGTATCCTGTATTTTAATTCTTACATGTCCGGAGAGAACAGTCGGTGCTTAAGTGACATCATTTCGAAAATGAACAACGAAATCTCTCACAGGGGTCCGGACGGAGAAGGAAGTTATATTAATTATCCCGTCTGTTTCGGGCACAGGAGACTGAGTATAATAGATCTTTCAGATAATGCATCACAGCCGATGTTTAATGAAGATAAAACAATAGTAATAGTGTATAACGGCGAAATTTATAATTACAAGGAGCTGATCACGGATTTAAAAAACAAAGGTCATGTATTCAGATCTAAAAGCGATACTGAAGTTATAATTCATTCTTACGAAGAATATGGAACTGAATGTGTCCGCAAATTCAACGGAATGTGGGCTTTTGCAATTTATGATTTCAGAAAGAATATTTTTTTTGCATCAAGAGACAGGTTCGGAGTAAAGCC
>JAEUSI010000042.1 GCA_016788375.1 Ignavibacteria bacterium
AAATATGACATATAAACAGCACCAGCGCAAATGAAGTCATATACAGGAATCTCTCAGCCATTAGATTCATCGATGGAATTATGTTCATCACCGGAAGCAGCGAAATCAGAAAAAATGTAATGCAGAATGAAACAATGCTGTCTTTCCTGTAGAAAAAAACAGCTGTGGCAATAAGCAAAAGTATAAACATTACCGATAAAAGTACTTCAGCATCCATGAATGATTTAGCGTCTTCTATTACTCCGTTATAATGATAAAGCAGTCTGAACGGCGCAAAGAGAAGCCTGAAATACACCGGAACTGTCTTCAGCATTGTACCAGCTGATGTTACGAAATCCTTGCCTGCAAAATACAGATAGTTTACTCTCTCGGGTATGTCCTTTAAAAGTGAATATCGCAGGATAAGATAAATTACTGTTACTGCGGCAAAAAGTATGTAATTGATTAAATGCTTTTTAAAATATCCGCTGTTCTTTTTTCTGTAAATGAAATCATAGGCAAGGATTACAAGCGGCATCGTAATTATCATTTCCTTCGAAAGTAATCCAAACGCATAAAAAAGCAGGGATAAAACAAGATAAAATTTGCTATTGCTTTGAATTTTATGAAGCGAGTTTTCTTCCTGAACGAACTTCATTTCTTTTGTGTACTCTATATAAAATAAAAATGAAGCAAAGAAAAACATTGTAACCATTGAATCCGTTCTGCCGCTTACCCAGCTCACTGCTTCAGTATGAATCGGATGTACAGCAAAAATAAGCGTAGAAAAAAGCGCAAATAAATTTCTGTATTTGTATCTCCAGAACAGCAGAGAAAGTATTTTGAAAAGCAGAAGGCAGGAAATTGTATGAATGATAATGTTTGTCAGATGAAAACCGTACGGATCAAGTCCCCATATGCTGTAATCAACTGCGTAAGACGCCGATACTACGGGTCTGTAGTATCTTCCTATGACCTTATGAAATCCGTCTTCTGCAGTAAAAAATTTTTTTGTATTGTCAAGATTTGTTATGGAAGGATTGTTTACAATTACGCTTTCATCGTCAAATACAAATTCATTCCTGAGTGAATTGTAAAAGACTGCATATGTGACGATTATAATGATTAAATAACAATATAAAGGCTGTAATCTGCTCAATAGATTATATTATTTTTGCTAAAATATGCATTATTAATTTTTAATGAAAGTATGTTACACCGAATTGTAAAAACAGGAAAGATGTATTTCTGAGTCTAAGTTTTCTGACACAGTATAAGTATCACTGTAAATCTGTATAATATTCCCGATCAAATAAACTGACTCTCAGATGAAAGCATTAACGCTTTCATTTGACATAAGTCTTCTAGGGTTTTCTCTCGGGACTATCCTTCTCATAAAATCAAAAAACAGTTTGGTTGTTGTGCAGGAAGGACAGATTCCGATATCTCCGTCCCAGATCTCTTCGCAGAATGCCTCCGGCAGGTTTTTATAAATTAGTTCAGTCGCTCTTTCATGAACATCCCAAATCCATTCCGGAGAAGGAGCTTCCCTTCCTTCATAATCGGTTCCTACCATGGGTACAAACGGACTCATTATAGGGAATATTCCTACCGATGAAAGATAATCAATTCCTTCAAGCAGGGATTCCGCAGGCTCAAGTCCGACTACAAATGAACTCAGTGACCTTGCCGGTTTCAGTAAATCCCTTGCCTCCTTCAGCGCTTCAATCCATCTGCGCCTTCCGATACGTCTGGTTTTTCCGGGACATATTTCAGTGAATATTCTTTCGTCCCATATTTCAAGATTAAATGCGACCGAACTTATCCCTGTTGAACAAAGATAAGCAGTTTCATCTTTATTCCTTGTTGCGGTAATTGCAGTAACAATCGGAAAGTTTTTTTTCTTAAGCAAAGGCTTTAACTTCTCAAGTATCTGCGGAAGATTTCCTAGTCCGTCATCTTTAGATGCACCTGCTGTCATTGCAAGATGAGAACAGACAGGATTGTCAATAATGGCATCTTTAACAGCATCAAAAATATCTTCTGATTCCTTTACTGTAACCACATGCTCGCGGTTTCTCTGTCTTGCAGGAACTATGTTGCAGAATTTGCACTGCTCGCCTTTTGAAAAATAGTTGCATGCGTTGTCAAAACATACACGCAGTCCGCAGTCTCCCCGCATTGAAGCGACCTTCTTCATGGATTCGCCGCTTCTTGTTTTTTTATTGTAAAAATCCGGACGCTTGGGCCATCGGACTTCGCACAGTTCGGAATTGTTTTTTAACAGTATAATTGTCTCTCCGCTTCTGTGAACTTTGAACGGTGATTCAGGATTGTATCTCACATCTGCATACAAATCATATGGAAGCAGCATGTCATTAGGCAAAGGTCTTGTACCGTCTCCTGTTCCCTTATGAGTTGACGGTGTCATTTCAAATACCCAGAATACTTTTTCCAGACCACCCTCTCCGACCGTCTGCATAGCATCATCAGAAATCGTAAGACCCAGAATTAGCAACTCTGTTTTTAATTTTACAGCATCGTCTAATGTCAAAATATTTTATATAAACTTTTTTAATAACACTTTTTATTAATCAACTTTTTTTAATATAACTACAGGAATTCCTTCCTTTAAAAGATATAATCTGTTATTCTCAATTTTCCAGCTGTCTGCTTCCTGAAGTCCGGTAAGAAATTCAGATTCGTTCACTCCTTCACAATACATTCGTGTAGATGACATCGGACCGATTTTTATCATACTGCCGCTGATTTTAAAATTTCCGAATATTCTGTTACACCCTCCCGTTCCTGTAATTTTCAGTTCAGCGATATTTACTTCAATCTGAGGCAAAGTCTTTCCGAAATTTTCAGTTCCTGCTTTAACTCCGTATAGCGAATCCAGAACCCAAATATCATGAAGTCTGTATTCACGCAGGGAATCTTCCGACAGGACATTTCTTTCTTTTAATTCGGAAACTGTATCCTGAAACACCATTAGAATATTGTCCGGATTCGTAAGATAAAGCTCGTTTCTTACAATTTGATATTGTGTTGTCCTGCTTAATGCATCAAGGAAACTTTTTTCCTTTTCCATTCCGGGACAGAACATCATTGTTGAAGCAGGATTTTCGAACTTTATAATATTGTATGCCGAAATAACCTTCCCGGTAATTCTGTTGCATCCGCCTGAACCGGAAAATCTTCCGGCTTCAATGTCAAATGAAAGTTCAGGCAGACTCTTCATGTAATCAGACTCCGAAACAACGCTGTCTCCCAGTTTTTTTAAAATCCATGTTCTGTTAAGTCTGTAATCGGGAACATATCTTCCGCATCCTTCATATTTCCTGTAATCTGCTTCTCCCGGGTTGTTAATTTCAATTATGACTTTATAGTCAAATTCTTCTCCGGACATATTATCAACGCATTTTTGCCCGCTTATTGTCATTGAAAAAAAACCGCTTTCTGATTTTGAAGCATACCTTATAATATTTGCATCCATAGCTTTTTCGCCTTTTACAGATCCGAGATTAATTTCTGTTCCGCTTAAAGTATTAAATCTGAGGAACTGATTGACGGCTAAATTAACGGACCATGAAGGTTCGTTGCCTGCAGCATAGAAATCAATTCCCTTCTTAAACATATTGTAAAGAAAATCCGTTGTGTCTTTTCCTCTCATAAAATTATTTATATCTAATTCTCCGGCAGTCACTTTCCCGGGTGATTCTGCCAATATAAAAACAAGTGTAATTAAAATTAAAATTAAGATTATTTTTTTCATTAATGTTTATTGTAATTGATATTTACATTCCCTGATTCTGCAAGAACTGAACTGCTTAATATATTTCCTGAATGAAAATCGCAGAGTCCTGAATTTTCCTTTATAATATCATAAAGAAAACCTCCAGTAAAACACTCAGCGCAAACAGGAGCATCATGCTTCCAGTATTCTTCGGTTGCTATGAATGGAAGTTTTTCAGTTATTATTGCTGCCGCTTCTAAATGAGTTTCAAACATCCATTTGTATGTCGGCGATCTGAATCCTTCAAACTGACTTCCGGTTTCCGGACTGAAAGGAACAATGATAGGGATTATACCTCTGTCACAGCACCAGTGCACTCCTTCGATAAGCGTCTTTCTCGGTTCAAGACCGGCTATCATTGCCGAAAATACTCTTCCCGGTCCGAAATGTTTTACGGCTACTGTTAGAGATTCCTCCCATAACCCCCTTCCGATATTCCTGTCTTTGCCCGGTACAATCGCTTTCCAGTAACCTTTGTCAAAAACTTCAAAATTAAACGATACCGAATGCAGTCCAAGATCAAAAAGAAGCTTAACTTCTTCGATGTTTTTTGTCGGTGATACTGTCATCAGAAGTTTTGTTCTTTCCCGCTGTGTATTGTACGGAAATCTTTTCGAAAGTTCTTCGAGGATCTGAACAGTGCCTCCGAGTCCCTGCTTGTCTGCAGGTGTTCCTCTGGTAAGTATAAGCCTCGGATCAGTGTGATATTTTTTCGCTGTCTCAATTACATCAGCGACCTGTGACGATGTCTTTCTCGCATTTGAAATATTTTCATCCGGATAAAAGTCCTGAGCCGGAGTAAGATTGCAGAATCTGCATTCGGATCCGGTCCGGAAGTAATCACAGTAATAATTCCAAGTGAAATTCAGATTGCATAATCCGTTATATACAACAACTTTTTCAAAAGCTGTAAGATCATTGGTGTAATTTTTTGCAAAAGGCGGAAGCGAAACAAATTCAGCGGTTGTGACGCATTCGGCGTTTTTATCTTCAAGTATAAGTGATGAATCCTGAATTTTCAGACGGAAATTTGCTTCGGAATTTTCTCTTATCTGTACAAATATTTCTTCGTGTAATTTTAATTCTGCCGGAAGGAAACCAGCCGCTCTGCTTTCCTCCCAATTCTGTGAAGTTATGAGTTCTTTTCTGAGTTCATTTAGTCTTAAACCGTTTACAAGCAAATCACATTTCAGTTTGATTAACTCTTTTCTGACAGGCATGTTTTTATTTTAATTTTGACATTAAAAAAAAATCCCGGAATTTAAATCCCCGGGACTTATGAAAAACTGAATCTCATTAAGACAAACTATCTTAGTTCCACGAACCTGCCGGAGGGAAAATTGAATGTGACTTCTCTCCTGCATTTTCCCATGAACCTGCCGGAGGGAAAATTGAATGTGACTTCTCTCCTGCATTTTCCCACGAACCTGCCGGAGGAAATATCGAATGTGACTTCTCTCCTGCATTTTCCCATGAACCTGCCGGAGGAAATATCGAATGTGACTTCTCTCCTGCATTTTCCCACGAACCTGCCGGAGGGAAAATTGTATGTGAAGATGTTTTTATTTCGTTCATAAAATGTTTTTGTTTATGTTAAAATTTAAACTCTGCAAACATACTATATAATTATCCTATTTTCAATAAGAAATTTTCTTACGGTGAAAATTTCTTAATTAAGTTACCGGGGTTTTTAATTAAGAATATTTCATAGCCTGGTAGCAATAACAAACGGCGCTTTTTTTATCTCGATAATCCCGCCATTATCATCGATTGCTTCTATCAGAAGTATGTATATTCCTATACGAAGTCTAATGTTACCGTTATCAAGCCCGTTAAAAACAATCGTGCCTTCTTTTCCCGAGACTGCATTATCAGCAAGAGTTCTGACGAGCCTTCCTTTAATATCAAATACTTTTACCCGCAGCTGCGCAAACGGAACATTCAGCCTGTATTTCATTATTGTAAAATCTTCGATTCCGTCTCCATCAGGAGAAAACGGATTAGGGCTAATTGATAATTCTGAATTTGTGTTTTTGCTTTCGGCATAAATGCTGTTGATTAAACCGGGTGTGCCTCCTTCGGGTTTTGTACATGAACTCCAGCTGCTTGCTTCATTTGTTTTAAAAAGCGGATTTATTTTTTCCAGAGAAATACCTTTTGTATCTGCAATATTCGGATTGTTCCATGAAGGTCTGAAATCAACCATATCAACGATACTGCCGAGACTGTCTGTTAATGAAACTGATTCACCTGAATTATTAAGACTCATACTGCTTAGTAATTTGAGTTTCTGATTCTGATTAAGATTTCTCAGCAGGGGAAATGCATTGTAAATTGTCGAATCACGGGTAATAATAAGATAATCACCCGGATTCAGGTAAAAATCATTGCTGAAAATTGTTACCTGCGAGTATGATTCTTTGTATTTCCATCCTTTGAGATTTATTGTTAATGCTGCAGTGTTAAAAAATTCAATCCATTCAGAATTATCTGTCAGCGGATCATACATGATTTCGTTTATCACAATTCCTCTCTGCACTGAATTAAGGTTTCCTTTATAAATATTTCTGATTAATATATTGTTTAAAGTATCATTATCTCCGGGAAATACAATGACTGCGATAAACTGCTTTTTACCAGTATCGTTTTCATAAACAGTAAAATTATATTTCAGAGAATCATCAGAATTTAATACTCCAAACTGAAGGGATTGCAGAAGTTCATTATTCTGTGATATACTGTCAAAATTAGCATCTTCAAAAATATTCAGATAAAAATTACCGGCAGTGTTTATTCCGGTATTTTTTATTGTAAACTCCATTTTAAGAGTATCATCTTCAGTCGGAAATAACGGAGTAATAAAAAATGATTTCAGGAAGAGATCAAATTGTTTCGGAGTAACTGAATTTTTCCTGTCAGGTGTGGCTTTTAAAAAATCCACGGATGTACTCCAGTTTGAGGAATTATTTGAACTGCCACTGGAAATTTTCTTTTCAAGCGAAAATCCTCCGTTATTTCCTCCCCATGTTGAAAGAAATGAGACTGAATCATCACGGGAGTTGTCGGACGCAATAAGAATAAGATTATCCCCTGTATTATTAAGCTGACTCCAGACTGTCTGAATTAAAATTCCGGTTATTCCCGGAAATTGAAGTTTGAATTTTACCGAATCCTGACATATTACTGCATAGGAATGAGAATCAAGTAAAATGCTGTTTACTGTGATAGTTCTGAGAGATGAAGTTGCGTCTTTCCATTTGCAGTTTTGCAGATTAACAGGAGAATTTCCCGCATTAAAAATTTCAAACCACTCATTGTTTGACTCTGAAGGTACATACATTATTTCATTTATAACGAGCTGCGGATATGCTGATGAAACAAAAATTATTTTTAAAAAAATATTGATAAAAATAATTTGTTTTAAGATTGTTTGATTCATATTCAATTTTGATTATGCTTTATTGACAGAAGTTCAGGCGGAAGTTGATCTGATTGATTGCCTTCGGATTAATTCCATTGAAAGCAAATTATATTTTAATCAATTTATTGCGTTCCGGAAATTAAAAATATCATAAATGAAGTCTGAGATAAATTTTTACATTTTCGTCAGTATTATTTTCTGTGCAATATTTGTTTCAGTTAATTCCTGCATTCCGCAGACAGAAGATATTTCTGAAAAAAATAAATACGCCGTAGCAGTAATAAATACACCTGTTCTGAATACAGAAGATTTCGAATCCGTTTTCGGGGGTGTTAACGGAAACAGAGTCAAACTCGATAAAAAGGGTCTGATAAGGGAAATGGAATTTATTGCTTTTCCGGGAACGGTATTTGAAATTCTTGAAGTTATTCCGAAAGAAGGTTATAATATATACAGGGTCACTACTGAAGATTATCCATATTATTCTTCCGATATTTTTATTGACAGCCGTTTTACAAAAACCACCGATACACTTCCACCTGAGAGACCAAAAACTCTGCCGGATAAAAAAAAAATAATTGCAAACATCAATTCTCTCGAAGGATATCCGTATATGTGGGGAGGTAATTGCGGGGAAGGGATTGATCAGCTTCTTGAATTCTACAGACCTAAAGAAGATCTTCAGCAGGAGACACTGGAATTATGGAAACTAAAAGGTGTTGACTGTTCCGGTCTTGTTTATCAGGCAACAAACGGTGCAACTCCGAGAAATACTTCGTCGCTGATAAATTACGGAAAAGGAATTGATATTGAGGGACTGGATGCATCACAGATTGCTGTGCTACTAAAGCCGCTTGACCTTATTGTCTGGAGCGGACACGTAATTATTGTACTTGATGACAATACGGTAATTGAAAGCACACCGGCAGGCGGTGTTCATAAGAGTGATTTATTGACCAGACTTAATTCGGTTTTAAATGAAAGAACCCCGGTCAATGACTGGGGTTCTACAAAAGGAAACAGATTTGTTGTAAGAAGGTGGATATCAGAAAACTGATTTTGTGCTGGTTATTTTCTGTCTCCGAAAATTCTGAGAAGGAACATAAACATATTAATAAAATCAAGATACAGCATAAGCGAGCCGACAACAGCGCTTTTCTTTCCTGCTTCCGAATCTATGTCTGTTGACTGACTCATTTTCTTTATTCTCTGAGTATCATAAGCAGTCAGTCCGACAAAAATCAATACTCCTGCATAACTTATTATCCAGTTTAGCGTTGTGCTCTTTAGAAAAATATTCACTACTGAAGCAAGAATTAGTCCGATAAGCGCCATAAAGAAATATGTTCCGAATTTTGACAGATCAGACTTTGTAACATAACCGAATGCGCTAACTGCGGCAAACATGCCTGCGCAAACAAAAAATGTTGATGCAATAGACGTCCCGGTGTAAACAAGGAAAATTGCCGACATTGTAAGTCCGGTAAGAGCTGAATAGAGGAAGAAAGCTCCTATCGCCACTCCTGAAGGTATTTTGTTGATTGCAAATGTCATTCCCATCACCACTCCGAGCTGAAGTATAATAATTGCAAAAAGCACAAATGGATTGGAATACATTACTTCAACAAAACTCGACCTTGAAATTCCGTAAGCAATAACGCCGGTAATCGCAAGACCCATTGCCATCCAGTTATAAACATTAAGAAGGAATTTTCTCGTAGCTTCAGTTGAAAAAGAAGCTTCTACTGCACCGGTATAATTCTGAAATTGATTCATATTTTATTTTTTAATTTATTTAATTTTTGTTTCTGAATAAGATAGAATAATATTAATAATATAAAAATTCCATATAACTGAAAATCATTCCATTGCAGGCATTCCCATTGCTTCCCATTCTTCTTTTGACGGTCCGTAAATACCGGGAATTTTTAGTCCTGCCTGTCTCATCAGTACGGTCATCTGACCTCTGTGATGAGCCTGATGCATGACAAGTCCGGTAAGAGTCATCCCTCTTTTCCACTTATCACCGTACATTTCATCTTCAACCTGCAGTGATTCATCAGTCCATTCTGTTTCTATCAGTTTTACAAGCGAGTCTGAAGCTTTTTTAAAAGCTTCTCTTATTTTTTCAGCGGATTCAGGACACTTTTCATTTTCCCCAGGTCCGTCTAATTTAAGTCCTGTTTTTCCCAGCATTTCGGGAATTGTCTGTGAAATATGCCAGGCAATAAAACCAAGGGTTCTTCCGTCGGGAGTAACCTTCTGACTTAGAGATTTATCGGTTAAATTTGCAAGCAGTTTTACAGTTGAATCATTTTCATATGACCATCTGGTAAGGAAATCTTTTATTGAAGTAAACATTTGTTTAAATTTAAATTTTAAAAAAATTTATTTAAGACCGTAATTAGGTGCTTCTTTTGTAATCTTTACATCGTGCGGATGAGATTCCTTAAGTCCGGCGTTAGTTATTCTTACAAATCTTGTTTTAGATTTCATCTCGCTGATATTTCCTGCACCGCAATATCCCATGGCTGACCTCAGTCCGCCGAGAATCTGATAAATCGTATCACCGACATTTCCTTTATACGGCACTATTCCTTCTATTCCTTCCGGTACTAGTTTGTTAATGTCATCTTCCATATCCTGAAAATATCTGTCACTGCTTCCTTTTCTCATTGCCTCGATAGATCCCATTCCCCTGTAAACTTTGAAACTTCTCCCTTCATACAATACTTTTTCTCCGGGTGCTTCTTCAGTTCCCGCAAACATTCCACCAAGCATTACAGAGTCTGCTCCGCCCGCAATCGCTTTCGGTATATCTCCGGTCTGCTTAATGCCTCCGTCGGAGATTACAGGAATATTGTATCTTTTAGCGGCTTCCGAACATTCAATAACTGCTGTCATCTGCGGTACTCCTACTCCGGCTATTACTCTTGTCGTGCAGATCGAGCCGGCTCCTATTCCTACTTTAATACAGTCAGCTCCGGCTTTGATTAAATCCACTGCCGCTCCTGCAGTTGCCACATTGCCGGCTATCAGATCTATGTCAAATTCTTTTTTTATCTTCTTTACTGTTTTCAGTACTCCTTCCGAATGTCCGTGAGCTGTATCGACAACAATTACATCTGCTCCGGAATTAATGAGCTCTCTCACTCTGTCAATTGTATCTGGTGAAATTCCCACTGCTGCACCCGTTCTTAATCTGCCGTATCTGTCCTTGCAGGAATACGGAAATTTCTTTCGCTTCTGTATATCTTTAAATGTTATCAGCCCTTTTAGTTTTCCGTTTTTGTCAACAACGGGAAGTTTTTCTATTTTGTATTTCTGAAGAATAACTTCGGCTTTCTCAAGATCCGTTCCAAGCGGAGCTGTAACTATATTTTCCTTTGTCATAATATCAGATACGAGCTGTGTCTCATCCGGCTCAAACCTGAGATCCCTGTTCGTAAGAATCCCGATCAGTATGTTTTTTTCATTAACTATAGGTATTCCGGAAATTTTATATCTGTGCATAAGAAGAAGCGCATCGGCAATACTCTTATCAGATGTCAGTGTTATCGGATCCATGATCATTCCGCTTTCACTTCGCTTGACTTTATCAACCTCCGATGCCTGCATGTTTACAGACATATTCTTGTGAATAACACCGATTCCGCCTTCTCTGGCAACCGCAATCGCCATTTCGCTTCCCGTAACCGTATCCATTGCCGCAGATAATATTGGAATATTCAGTTCAATGTTCCTTGTCAGCCTTGTCTTAAGATTCACTTCCCGGGGAAGAACATTTGATTTGTCCGGAATAAGCAGCACATCGTCAAAAGTTACTGCTGTTTCCTTTATCTTGCCAGATTTCATTTTATGTTAATATAATTTTGCATTTAGGAGATCGTTATAAATATTCTCCGGTCTGATGTCACCGTCAAAAGATCTCACATACATAATATGCAGATGTGTAGGCGACCTCGAAGGATAAGCGTTTTTGCCGGTTCTTCCCATAGTTCCAAGTTCGGTTCCAGGTTTTACAAAATCCCCGGGCTTAACGAATACTTCCTTTAAATGTGCATAATAAAACAATCCGTTCGAAAAGTTATCATATATATAAACGATATTTCCACCTCTGATATCCATCATTGAATTGTCCCAGTTGGTTCTTGTTTCAATTACTATTCCTCCGCTCATTGACAGAATTTTAACAGGTTCGTTTGTATTATCATCGAGACAGTCTTGATTGCTGTCATCAATGAAAATATCATGAGCCGGATGTCCGCCTGAATTCTGTTCAAAAAAATCAAACCCGGCTGAAATATAACCGCTTCCCCTGACGCCGCCGATTGCCGCAGGTGTATAGCCCTTTACCGGAAACACCCATTCTTTATCAGAATACTTTCTGATTTTTCCCTTGCTTATGTTAAGTTCCATAAAATCCCATAGATTATTCGTAATTCTGTTCATCGAATCAACTGCATCCTGACGGGACATGTTCCCTTTTCTGATGTCTGAAATTACAGGATACCATCTTTCGACTATTGCAGTATTCACTGCATAGAACTCTTCATCCGGCTTAACGGCTTTTACTTTCTGTGAAACCGAAAGCAGAGAAACATAAAATTTTTTCTTTACCGGTTTCTTTGATTTCTTTTTATCATCTGCCGATAAGTTTCCGTTCGAAATCAGAAAAAATACAGTCAGTAATAGCAGTATTTTAATTATATTGCGATTGTACATAATATTTATATTCTGAAGTCCAGTAAATGTCATTAATACAATAATCCGGATTTATTTTTCGACTATTTCAATTTCATTTGTAACAATAACCGTTCCGTCCGGTTTTAATGCGCTTACTTTGTATTTTCCCGGCTTTTTAAAATTTACATTTTCAAAATACACATAATCCATGTCTTCTTCAGTATCATAAGGAAATGTATCAGCCACTTCTCCGGTTTTTAAATCAGTTATGTTAATATTTACCTTGCTGACTCCAAGTTTTTTCTTTGATGGCCTTATGTCTACCATTACGGTAAGTCTGCCCGGTGTGTATTTGATGCTTTTTCCTTCGCATTCGTCTTTGGCAAGGTCATATTTCTCGCAGAAATAAAGCTTGTCCGACTTAGAATCCGAACTCAGTTCACTGAGTTTGCCGCAGCTTAATATCAGAAGAAACAGTATAGCAAGAGATATGACAAAACTGAAATTTTTCCTGTAATAATTTTTCATGCTCATGAAATTATATTAATAAATATTCATTTTTTTAAAAAACCCGGTTAATCAGTTAACCGGGTCAATGTCTTATTTACTAAAGACCTAACTTGTCTTTCAATCCTGCAGCCATTCCTGCAATCCCGCCCGGTAATTCTTTTCCGGACATCACTCCCTCAAGCTGTTCGCCTAATCCTGCGGGAAGCTTTTCTTTTAAAAATCCAACAACTGTCTCTACTGCAGATTTCGCCTGCTCAGGTGAAATACCTGTTTTATCCGCAACTAACTTTATTACATCTTCCATTTGAATCTCCTTTCGTTTAAATTTTATGATAACATTTAAAAAAATCCTGTTTTCTTTCTTCTTGTACTTCCGCCGATTCCGAGAACCCCGAGAAGTCCGCGTGTGATTTCTCTTGCAACTGTCCTTCCGACTTGTCTGGCTGTAGTACTGGTCAGAACTTTTTCAACTGTGCTTTTTTCCTCTTTTCCGGATTTTACTCCGGAATTTATTTCTTCTTTTTCCTCTTCATTCTGTATATTTAATTTATTTGTAAGTATTTCATAAGCGCTTTCCCGGTCAATTGTTTCGTTATACTTTTGTATAAGTTTAGATTTTGAAATCAATTCATTGATTTCATTTTCACTTAAAATATCCATTCTTGAAGCAGGAGCACAAAGAAGAGTTGCTGCAAGAGGTGTTGGATTTCCTTTTTCGCTTAGAACTGTTACTGCTGCTTCTCCGATTCCCATTGATGTCAGCAGTTCTTCGACATTATAAAATTCCGATTCCGGATAATTTCTGGCTATTAAATTAATCTGCTTCCTGTCATTTGCAGTAAATGCCCTGAGTGCATGCTGAATTTTCATTCCGAGCTGACTCAGCACTGAATCGGGAATGTCTGTCGGATTCTGCGTGCAGAAAAAAATCCCGACACCTTTTGACCTGATTAATTTTATAATTGATTCAATCTGTGAGAGCAGTGCCTTAGATGCTTCCTGAAACAGCAGATGAGCTTCGTCTATGAATATCACGAGCTTGGGTGAATCAAGGTCACCTTCTTCAGGAAATGTATTATATATTTCAACAAGAAGGCAAAGAAGGAAAGTTGAAAAAAGTTTCGGTCTGTTCTGTATATCAGTAAGTCTTATTACCGATATAACTCCTTTGCCTGTTTCATCTGTTTTAAGAAGATCCTCAACTTCAAATGAAGTCTCTCCGAAAAAAAGATCCGCCTTCTGCTGTTCAAGTTCGATGATTTTTCTGAGTATTGTACCTGTTGATGTAGTTGAAATTTTTCCGTAAGCAGATTCTATTTCCTTTTTACCTTCATTTGAAACATACTGAAGCATTTTCTTAAAATCCTTAAGGTCAAGCAGTGGAAGTTTATTGTCGTCACAGTATTTGAATATCAGAGAAACTATTCCGGACTGTACGTCATTAAGCTCAAGCATTTTTGAAAAAAGGACAGGACCGAATTCAGAAACAGTAGCTCTTAATCTCGCGCCTTTTTCGTTTGAAATAGTCAGCAGTTCGACCGGATATCCCGAAGGAGTGTATTGTATTCCTATTTTCTGATGCCTTTCTTCAATTTTCGGATTTACAGTTCCGGGCTGAGCAAGTCCGCTCAGGTCTCCTTTTATGTCCATCATCAGAACAGGCACAGATTTCGAAGATAATCCTTCGGCAATTAACTGTAGTGTTTTTGTCTTTCCCGTGCCTGTTGCTCCTGCTATAAGCCCGTGCCTGTTCATGGTTTTCAGAGGAAGCTTAATGTGAACCCCGGGCAGATTCTCAGATTTAAAAATCGAACCGCCGAGCAGAATTGACTCACCTTTAAAATTATAACCTTCATTTATTGAAGCGGAAAACTTTTCCTTTTCATCCATTTGATAATGCTGATTATTGAATTACTTTCAGAATTAATTTATAATAATCATTTATACAATTTTTAAAAATTTAAAAATTAATATCAGATAAGTCTGATTTTGCTGCCGTCTGATTATTAAAAAACCCCTGTAAAATTAATTTACAGGGGTTTTTAATTATAATAAAATTCTTTGAACTATTTTATTAGTATCATCTTTTTTATATCCGTGAAATCATTTGATTCTAATCTGTAATAATAAACACCGCTTGAAAGTGTACCGTAATCTTTACCGTTAAAATTAACTCTGTAATTTCCCGCACTCTTAAATTCATTCAGCAATACTGCAACTTCCTTACCTGTAATATCATATATCATTAATTTTACAATTCCGCTTTTCGGCAGTGCAAAGTCAATTGAAGTTGAAGGATTAAAAGGATTAGGGAAATTCTGAGATAAATTATAGACAACCGGAATTTCTGTTCCGAGTGATGTAATACCGACTGTTGTAGTCCATCTTGCTGTCTGAACAATGGAATTATTAATATTTACAGTAACAACACTGTCAAGGCCTGTACTGTCCGGGCTTGTATATGAACCGTTTCCGTTGCCGTTCCATCCTCTGAAATAATATGTTGTTCCTCCGTTCACTACAATTCTGGAATTTACTCCGAATGTTGCGCTGGTGCCGGAATCATAATATACATTCCCTCCGAATGTAGTTCCCTGTGCGGAAGAAACCGAAAGTCTGTACTGAATCTTATAAAATGCCGTTAAATTCAGACTGCTGTTAAGAGAAATATTATGCGTAGTATCTCCACCGTCAGACCAGTTTGTAAAAACATACTGAGTTACTCCTAAAATTCTCGGACTGACTGCCTGTACTGTTACATTTGTTCCGAGAGGAAATATTAACTGCTGCGGCTGATTGTAAGAAACACCGTTTACTTTAAATTCTGCAATGCCGGGTCTGTTGGTTCCGATGGCGAGTAATGCCGAATTTACAAGAACTGTAACTTTCCTGATATGAACCGGCGGGCCGTCTGTGCCTTTACCGATTACATTCAGATAATAAGCTTTTGTCGGAACACCTGATGAGACTTTTATCACCATAGTTACTGAATCCGGATAGGATGAAATTGTATCCTTTCCGTTTTTAAGAGAAAAGCTTATTGTCCCTGAAGACGGAAGTGTATCAAGCAATCCGGAGAACCTTACTCTCTGGGAGAATGGTCCGTTCACTGCAGGTATTTTTACTGTTAATGTAGTGCTGTCATTGCTTGCAGCGCTGACTGTATTTGCATTTAATGTCATGGCGAAATCAGGATAATATCCGGTATAACTTCCGAGATTATTGTTCCTTCCGTCCTCCCACACTGAATAAGAAGTATTTCCTATTGCCTGTATTCCGAAATAATCACCGATGTATTTCTCTCCGCCGGGCTGATTTACAGCCATATTATTCGGATTGAAAGCCGCGTTTGATACAGCGCTGTTTGGAAGAAAAGAAACTCCGCCGTTTGTTGATACAGCGCCGTAAACTTTTGTCATTAGATTGTTTACAGGGTCTTCTCTGGAATCAAACCAAGAAACGAATATCTTTCCTGTTTTACTGTCAACTGAAATTGCCGGATCCCACTGATCGGTTGTAGTCGCATCATCATTTACCCTCAGCGGTGCAGACCATGTATTTCCGTAATCAGTTGATCTCACAAAATTTATATCGGTGATATCCGAGGTTCCCGGATTTCTAGCATATACAATATAAACATTCCCTCTTGATGAAGTATAACTGTTATCTGCAGACATTCTCGGAAATCCGTTCATTCTGATACAGCTTTTAACCGTGTTTCTCCCTGCGCATATAACTCCGCCCGTTACAAAAGTGACTGCCACATTCTGAGCAGAATATGTTACTCCTCCGTCAGTAGATCTGTTTACAAGAATCGAGCTACCGTTTATGCAGGCAAAATACGAACTTCCTCCCTGTATGCTTCCGTTTGGTCCTACCGCGACATAAGCTCCCTGAGAACCTGTAAAAATTTGAGGAGTACTCCATGTTGCTGCGCCGTCAGTACTTCTTACAACTCTCATTCCGGTTGAACCGAATTGTCTCCAGCCGATGTACAGGTTGTTGGAATAAGGTCCAGCCGTCTGATCAGCTGCAATCCATTCTTTGTCAGATAATCCTACAGTTGTAGAAGCCACATTATAAACCGAATTCCAGCTGACTCCTTTATTTGTGGATTTGGCAACTGCAATTCCGTATGTCCCGCCGTTCTGATAAAGCTGTGTATAATATGCATTACCTGTACTGTCAAAGGTTAATACAGGATCACCGAGAACAGAAAATCCCGGAAAAGAAACATTTACTTTTGTCCAGTTAAATCCGTCCAGAGTGTAATAGTAATTATTTATATTGAATGCGCAGATGCTGTTGAAAGGATCTCTCGGATTAGTCGCAATGCTCGGCTCGCCGAAATCCGTTCCAAGTGCAAAATTGTCAAACCCGTTTATTGTGACAGGATTACTAAGAACGCCGGAAGGTGAAATATTCATACCCGGAGGTTGAATTGCAATTGAAGTCGGCATTTCTGAATTATCGTTATATTGCGCTGATGCCCCGGCGGCAAATGCCAGCAGTAATAGTACCAAAAAAAGTTTGGATTTTTTCATAAGTTGATTTATTTGAATTGTAAAATTGTTTTAAAAAATTTGTCTGAAGAAAATTCAGGTAAGAATCTGAAGAGTAAAAACAATCACAGAAAAATTTACTTCAGCAACTCGTTTAATTGATATAAAATTGAATTTAAACTTCAGTATTTCAAGTGAAAAAATGCAATACATTTCAGCAGAAAGGTTTAATACTTTGTCAGATGCCCGCAATCAGTAATCTATCCTGAATGTCGCAAAATAATAATCATCGCTGAATTTTCTGCTCTGATAAATATTGTTGATAAATCTCTGAACGTATCTTAACTCTATGTAAAATTGTCTTATAAACTGCCATGAAGCAAGTGCTGTAATAATATCCCTGTCAATTCTGTTTCCTTTTAAAAATTCAGGGTCGGAATAAGAATATCCTGTTGCATTGTATATTTCCCCGCCGTAATTTATTTCGACTCTTCCGAGAGAATCGTATTCAATTCCCGTTGCAGATCTCTGATGCTGATAAAGCACATTGAAATTGATCCTGTTTGTAACATCGTAATTCAGCCTGAAGGCAATTTCATCTGAATTCGGATCCAGATGATGACCGAGATGAAGTCCCCAGTTTGTATACATTGTTTTGTTTGAAACGTGCGTATAAACAAACGGATCAAGCTTTGTATATTCACATTTCAAATCCAGATTGGGAACCGTAAAAGCATCAGTCCAGAGAAGTCCCGCCTGATATCCGAATTTGTTTGTGATTTTGGCATTATCTTCAAAGAGTGTGCTGAATTCAAAATCATCGAGCAGAAATGATACCTGCAATGCAAGCTTCCTGACAGGTATTATCATCATATCAAGTCCCATGATTGAATTATTGACATTGTTGTCACCGGCCTGTGAAGATTTGTTCAGTTCTGCAGACGTCAGGAAACTGATTGGATTTAAAAATGTAAAACTGAAAGGCGAATTTGCTATTGTTACGCTTTCAAAAAAACCCATTCTGAATATATCGGAAAACTGAACATCAAGACGGTGCGTTGCTAAATTTTTTGCATCGAGAGGTCTCCCGAGCGAATCGCCTCTCAGACTGCCGTACAGAAATGAATAACTTACAGCTTTATATGCCAGGTCAATTTTAATAAAGTCAAACGGTGTAGTATTATGTGACAAGAAAAGTCTGTCAATAAACCCGAATCCCTGATAAACGGGATTTCTTCCTACGGTAAGTGCAAGCCAGTTCTGGCTTGTTCTGTATCTTAAATAACCGTCAAATGTATCGAAATTTCTTCTCTCATACTGAAATTTATACTGAGCATAAAGTTTCGGATCTGTATTCCTTGCAAAATTAACATCATTTGAATCTCCCGAAAGTTTCTGACCGTTTGAAGCTCTGAGATAATATCCGACACTGTTGTATAAAGTACCTCTGACTCTGAATCCGAGTTCGCCGAGTAGAATGGAATTATTTCCTATCGAATCTCCGTCTGAACCCCTCTGGGAAATTCCTCCGAGAGCATCAAGAAAAAGCGTTGCATTTGAATCGTTGTAATCATAAAGATACTTCTGTTTTTTATCCGAAACTATATCTCTGATTTCCTTAAATAAAGCTGCAGAGTTTTTCAGATTTCCGTAAAGTTCATACTGAAATTCTACATCATAATCTTTGAGAAGTTTTCTGTCGGTGGAAGTGATTTTATTTTCTTTGCTTTTTACGGTTTTGAGAAATCCTGCAATAACCTCTCTTGACAATGGTATATTCGCCTGATTATAACCGGTTATTATTTCCATTGTTTGCATTCTCTGAAGATATCCGTAGACAGAATTATCCGGGGGAACAAGCTCTACCTGCGAAAAACAATTGCCTGTTATTAATAATAAAATTAATGCAGCAAGAGTATAAATTTTTTTCATAAAAAAATATAATTTAACAAATTGAAATTTTATTAAGAATGGATTCAGATATTCATGTAAGAAACCGGAATACCGGCTTCGGAAGTATATTCGGGAACAAGCAGTTTCAGCATGCTGATTATAGCTTCCTTATTGTTTTCATGTCTTTTCTGAAGCAGTAAGTTAAGGTTAATGTCAAACTGATCCGGAATAAACTGACTGGCATTTGTTGCTATAAGGATTTTACCGTGTATTGTTTTTTCATATTTCTCCCCGGAGATAAAAAGCTCTTCAAACATTTTCTCGCCCGGTCTGAGTCCGGTTGTAACTATCTTGATGTCCTTTTCAACTTCATATCCTGAAAGTCTGATTATGTCTTTTGCAAGGTCAATAATTTTGATGGGTTTTCCCATATCAAGCACAAATATCTCGCCTCCTTTGCCGATGACAGATGCCTGAAGCACAAGCTGTACAGCTTCGGGTATAGTCATAAAAAATCTTTCAATATCGGGGTGAGTAATCGTAATAGGACCGCCTTCAGATATCTGTCTTTTAAAAGTGAGAACTACGCTTCCCCTGCTGCCGAGTACATTACCGAATCTTACTGCTGAGTAATTTTTCTGATGTTCCCTCGCTGCTTTCAGTACTATCATTTCGGCGACTCTCTTGCTGGCACCCATTACACTAGACGGATTAACCGCTTTGTCTGTTGAAATAAATACAAAATGTTCTACATTATGCCTGAGAGATAGTTCAATCAGATTCTGAGTTCCTCTGATATTGTTGCTTACTGCTTCACATGAATTCAGTTCCATCATAGGGACATGCTTATGTGCGGCAGCATGAAAAATAACGTCGGGTTTTGTCTCTCTTAATACATTATCAAGTCTGTCAAAAGACCTTATGTTTGCAATATAAGTTTTTACTTCTGTCCTGAAAAACTGTCCGTTTGTAAGAGAAAGTCTTTTGTTTACTTCGTGATGAATGTCATAAATTGAATTTTCACCCTGTCCGAGAAGAATTATCTCCGAAGGATGACACTTGATGATCTGTCTGCATAATTCGCTTCCGATAGAGCCGCCGGATCCCGTAACCATTACCTTTTTTCCCTTAAGAAAATCCGCCACGCTTTTAATGTCTGTCTGTACCTGCTCCCGCCTCAGCAAGTCTTCTATCTGTACCTGTCTTATACTGTCAATTCTTACTGTTTCATCAAGAATTTCAAAAATGCCCGGAATGGTTCTTGTCTGTACTCCCGTCTTCCTGCAGATCGAAACAATATCTCTGATTTCAGATCCCGGAGCTGTCGGCATTGCAATAATAACTTTGCTGATATCATGTTTTGAAATTACTTCAGGTATGCTGTTCCTTGTACCTAGTACAGGCACTCCTCTGATTTTCAGCCCCCGTTTGTCATTGTCATCATCAACAAAAGCAACCGGATTTAATCCGAGCTGCGGATTTCTCTGCATTTCCTGTACGATTGAAGTTCCGGCTTTTCCCGATCCTACAACAAGCACTCTGTCACCGTGATATGAAATATTCCGCCGTTCATTTAATCTTTCCATTAATCTCAGGCTGAACCTTGAACTTGCTACAAAGAAAAATATTAATATCCCGTCAAGAAGCGGAAGTGAAAGAGGAAGTGTCTGAAAACTGAACAGTGGAATATTGTAAAACAAAACAAATACTGCTGTCTGAAGAACAATAGCGAGAAATATAATGTAAATAAGTTTGGCAAGCTCATCCACGCTTGCACTGTTCCAGTAACGGTTGTATAATCCTAATTTATAAAATACTGCTATATTTAATACGAGAAATATAAAAGTAAAATTTGCCAGTCCGGTAAAATACTGATCAAAGTCTATATCTGCATCTAATCTGAGAACTAATGCAAGAAATGGAGTTAAAGAAAGGAAAAAACAGTCTAAAATTAAAAAATGCCTGTTTCTTAATTTGAGTAATCTGTTATTTAAAAAGTTTTCAAACATATTATTTAATTATCTTGCCTGTATCATATTTTCAACAAAAACATTTACATCATCAAAGAACATTTTGTTCTGTAATAATTCCGAAACAGTTTCGACTTTATTGGGGATTATATTTAAATTACTAAATGTATACATCTGATTCAATAAATAATTTAATAAATTTTTAATTTTACATCCCCTGTATTTTATTCAAATATTGCTTTAAATGTTCTGAATATTACTTTTACATCTCTGAGGAATGATCTGTCATTCATATAATCCAGATTCATCCTGATTTTATCGCTCATAATTTCTTCAATATAATATTTTTCAGGATCGGATGATTTTTCCAGAAGTTCATTTTCATTTCTGTATTTAATAGATGCTACATCCGTAATACCTGGTCTGATGCTCAAGACTTTTTTCTGATTTTCATCATAAAGTTCAGTATATCTTCTGACTTCCGGTCTCGGACCGACAAAACTCATATCCCCTTTAAATACATTTGCTAACTGCGGAAGTTCATCCAGTTTATATTTTCTGAGAATATATCCGCTTCCTGTAATCCTTGGATCCCTTCCTCCGACAGTCAGCAATCCGTGTTTATCTGATTCAGTTTTCATAGAACGGAATTTGTACAGCTCGAAATCTTTCCCGTCTTTTCCTACCCTGGTCTGCCTGTATATCACGGGACCTTTTGAATCAGATTTTATAATCACGGCGATTATCAGAAATACCGGAGACAAAATAATCAGCCCTCCGAATGAAAATAAAATGTCAAAAACTCTTTTGAGCATTTTCAGCTTTTATTACTTCATTATATGAATCTTTAACAGAACGGATTACTGTTCCAAGATCTTCGTCTGAAAGCTGCGGATAAACCGGCAGTGTAATTTCCCTGGAATAATTATCATAACTGACGGGATAATCTTCAATCCTGTAATTCCTTTCCCTGAATGCAGTTAGCATAGGAAGCGGAACAAAATGCACATTAACAGAAACACCTTTTTCCGTAATTCTGTCAATTATCCTGTCACGCTGTTCTTCGGAAATATTTTTTATCCTGAGAAGATAAATGTGGCACGAGGATTCCTTTACTTCAGTTCTGAACGGAGGTAATTCTGCCCAGTCACAGTCGGCAAATCCATCATTGTATTTTTTGAATATTTCAATTCTTTTAGTCAGAAGTTCGTCTGAATATTTTCTTATCTGAGCAAGTCCTACCGCCGCACAAAGATCATTAAGATTAATTTTAAAACCCGGATAAACTATGTCATAACGCCAGTTTCCTCCCAGTGATTTGGTATATGCATCTTTAGTCTGACCGTTAAGCGAAAGAAGTCGAAGCCATGAGTAAAGTTCACCGTTATCAAACGGCTCAGGAAGGTTAATGCAGATTGCACCTCCTTCAGCTGTAGTTACATTTTTTACCGCATGAAAAGAGAATACGGTAGCATCACATAATACACCGCTTTTTCTGTTTCCGTAAACTGCACCGATTGAATGTGCCGAATCAGCCATAACGAAAATTCTTCCGAGCTTTTTCTGAATTTCATTTGCGGGTTGAAACAATTCTACAATTCCGGGTTCAGAGATTATTTTATTAATCTCATTGTAGTCACAGGGAAATCCGGCGATATCAACAGGAACAACGGCTTTGGTTTTTCCGGTGATTGCATCTTTTATTTTTCCGGTATTAATGCAGAAGTCTTTTCCTGCATCAACCATTACGGCAGTAGCGCCGAGGTGCATCACTGCAAGCGCAGTGGCACAGTAAGTATATGAAGGAATAATAACTTCATCTCCTTTCCCGATGCCGAACCAGTGAAGCATCAGCATCATTGCAGATGTGGCTGAATTTACACAAAGGCAGTTAGACGCACCCGTAATTTTTGCAACTTCCTGCTCAAGTGCTTTTACTTTCGGTCCTGTTGTTATCCATGTGGATTTGAGAGAATCCATAACTTCATTTATTACATCTTCGTCAATGAACGGAGGGGAAAAAGGAATCATATTGTTTTTTTCTCTTTAATTAATTTTTTAAAATCTTTCAGCATTATTATCAGAAACGGAAGACTCAGATAAAATACAAATTCAACTGTATAGCTGTATCTTTCAAGAGACATTTCCACCATACTCACCATCACGGCTTTTGAAATAAACATTAAACAAAGTATAAAAAATATCAAAGCATCGGAATCTGAAATTCTGCTTTTGAAAAGTTTATAAATGCTCACCGTGAATGCTGTTGCAAATATAAAAAGCCATATGATATTTCTGAATACCTTGTTGTAAACGAATTCATATATTTCATAAACAGATTTCAGGATTGTTGGCCTGAGCTCTGCGGAATTATCGGGATTTATGGTTATGTATTCTAAATTTTTTTGCCTTCTTATGTCATCAAGATAAAACGATTTGATTGCCTCATAATCAGATTCATCAGACGAAATCTGCTGCCACCCTCCCTGATCAATTCTTTTGTAAAACACGCTGTCAACTGCAACCTTCCTGTAGGTTTTTTCAAGCTGTGCGGTATAATTTTCGGGTCTTCTGATGTTTGTAAAAAATCTGTATAAATTAACCGAAAAAAATTTTAAGTATACCATCGGATAATTTTTTATGGCATCAATGTAAACTTTCCTGATCTGCCTCTGAATCACTGTATAATTATCCGCAGTATTCCGCTTTTTTACATTATCCACAAGATTAATAACCTTGACATAATTTGTCAGAAAAATGTCATATAGTTTTGTAACTCCGTATGAAGTCTTTACATATCTGATGTCTTTTTTCGGAACGGTTGAGAGCACTTCTTCAACAGCTTCGTTTATATATCCCGGATATTCGGGAGACGGCTCCATAAATGTAATAACAACACCGGACATGTTTGATTCACCGAATGGCGTAACAGTAAAAGATCCGAGCGTAATGTAATTATAAAAGCATAAACTCAGAAGTATCAAAGATATCGGCGCGGTAACCGAAAGATAATATTTTAAACCGGATTTCCTGAAGAGCAGGTATAAAAGAATCACAAGTATTATTCCGCAAAGAAATATTCCTGCAGGTCTTACGATTATAACAGCAGCTGCCGACAGTGAAAATAATGTCCAGTAAAAAGGTTTATTTCTTTTTACCGAAAGAATCAGAAAAGCGCATGTGATAATTATTAAATTAACAAACAGACTCTCTGTGAGCAGCGCTGTGTCAAGTATGAGATAATGAGCCGATGAAATATAAACTGATACGGCTGCGGCAAAAAGAAAAATGTATTTTTTGTAAAACATATTTAGTACAAACAGAAAAAATACCGATGTTAAAAGTGTAATTATGCTCTGAATTAATGACACGCTGAAAATTGTTTTTGAAATACTCCAGACAACAAACAGGAAGAAAGGATAACCGGGAGTTCTGACTTCAAAAAGAGGAAGTTTGAAATCGAGCATGTCAAATGCAACAGCTATATAGGATGGAGTATCAAATGAGATCCCTGTAACCGGATAATAGAGATAATACGGCAGACGTGTAAGTAAGAATACAATAACTAAGGGAAGCAGACTGTAAAGAAATTTTCTCTCTGCAATTAAGAAATGTTTAATTTTTTCCGTCAACTAATTCCTGTTTTTAAAAATTATAATATTCCTTAAACCATCTTACAAATTTTTCAAGGCCTTCTTCTATTTGTGTTTAATGT
>JAEUSI010000043.1:0-24054 GCA_016788375.1 Ignavibacteria bacterium
ACAATCCCCGGTATTTCATAAAATTTTAATAATGAAACGAACTCTTACATCAGCACTTATCGAGAAATTTCAAAAAACGGGACTTGTTAAAGAGGTGTTTTTTACTAAAGAAGACGACGAGTATATCCCATTCAGCAACGGACAGATTCTTCAGCAGACCGGCAGGCTTATAAAGTATTTTGAAAAGAAAAATCTGAAGAAAGGAGATAAGGTTGCGATTATATCAGAAAACAGAACCGAATGGGTGGTTACGGATTTTGCTTGTATGTTCTGCGGATTAATTTCAATACCGGTTTATACATCACAGTCACATGCACAGCTGCAGTATATTTTAAACGATTCCGAATCTCAAATTTGTTTTCTTTCCGGATTTCATCTTCTTGAAAAGGTACTTCAGATAAAAAACGATTTGATTTCGCTTAAAGAAATAGTTACTTATCAGGAAATAGAAATAGACAGGTATAAAATTTATGATAGTGATATGGTCAGAAATTATGACGGTATTTTATTTGACAATTCTGCCGGTGAGACAGACGATAATTATATGAATCTGCTTGAAAAATATGATTCGGAAGTCAAAAGCGAAGATACAGTTTCTGTAGTTTATACATCAGGGACTACAGGTATCCCGAAAGGTGTAATGCTGACACATAATAACTACTGTTCGAATGTTGAAGCCTGTCAGAAAGTATTACAGATAAATGATAAGGATAGTTTTCTTTCTTATCTCCCGTATTCTCACAGTTATGAAAGAACAGCTGGATATTATCTGCCGTTTTTCTGCGGTGCAAAAATTTATTATGCGCAGAACTTCGATACAATTGCCGTTCAGCTTCAGGAAGTAAAACCTACATTTGTAATAACTGTCCCGAGACTTCTCGATAAATTTTATAATAAACTGATGAAGTCCGGAATGGAATCGGAAAGTCTTGTTAAAAGAGTAATTTTCAGCGCAGCTAAAGATATAGCAGTAAATAAAAAAATAAAAAAAGGCAGTTTCAGATATAAGATCGCGGATAAACTTGTTTTTAAGAAAATCAGGGAAAAGACAGGCGGAAATATCAGGTTTTTTGTTTCTGGAGGCGGAGCATTAAATACAGAAGTCGGAGAATTTTTTGACCGAATTGGTTTATGCGTACTTGAGGGTTACGGACTGACCGAAACATCTCCGGTGATTTCAGTTAACCGTCCTGAGAAAAACAAATTCGGAACTGTCGGAAAGCCTTTGGACGGAGTCAATGTTAAAATTTCCGGCGAGGGGGAAATAATTGTAAAAGGCGAACTTGTGATGAAAGGATATTTCAAAGACAAAAAAAGCACTGAAGAAACAATTATCGACGGCTGGCTGTACACCGGCGATCTCGGAGAAATTGATACGGACGGCTATATAAAAATCACAGACAGAAAGAAATCCCTTATTAAAACTTCGGGTGGCAAATATATTGCTCCTACTCAGATTGAAAATCTTATATCAACACTGAGTTATGTTGAAAATGTTGTAATTATCGGAAATGAAAGACTCTATGTAACTGCTTTGATAGTTCCTGACAGGGATGAACTTAAAGAACTGGCAGGCAAGAATAATATTGAATACAGTCTTTATTCCGATATTCTGACAAATAAAAAAATACTGGAAATTATAAAGAAAGATATAGACCGGCTTCAGGCTGATCTTGCTCCTTACGAAAGAGTAAAAAAGTTTACACTGCTGGAGAAGCATTTCAGCATAGAAAGCGGTGAACTCACTCCCACTCTCAAAGTTAAAAGAAAAGTAATAGACAGGGATTTCAATACAGAAATCGAGAAAATGTATAATCAGTAATTTCCGGAAAATGAAAATTGCACTGGCACAGACAGATCAGATCACCGGATACAACGAAACACTGATATCAGGTCTTGAACTCTGTAAGAAAGCTGCGAAAGAAAAAGCAGATCTGATTCTGTTTCCGGAAATGTTCAGTACGGGTTACAAATTTGATGAACAGACAATTTCCGGAGCTCTTGCATCAGACAGCAATTACCTGAATGAATTCCGAAAAACCGCGAAAGAAGAAAAGATTGCAGTTTGCATTACATTTCTGGAGAAAAAGAATGATGATTTATACAATTCTGCTTTGCTTATTGATAAAGACGGAAATGATATTATACATTATTCAAAAGTTCATACCTGTGATTTTTCATCCGAAAAAATCCTGAAATCCGGAAATAGTTTTTTTTCCGCTGAATTAAAAACAGAAAATGAAACAGTTGATACCGGAATAATGATTTGCTTTGACAGGGAATTTCCCGAAAGCGCAAGAGTGCTAATGTTAAAAGGAGCCGAATTAATTCTCGTTCCTAATGCCTGTGAAATGGAGGAAAACAGAACCTTACAGCTTAAATCAAGAGCTTTTGAAAATTCAGTTGCAATTGCTATGACAAATTATTCGGGTATTCCCTGCAAAGGCAGATCTATGGTAATTAGTCCCGAAGCTTTTGATGCCAACGGAATTTCGATGAATACTGTAATTCTCGAAGGTGATAATTCGGAAAGAATTTTCTATGCAGAAATTGATTTTATCAAAATCAGGGAATACAGGAGAAGAGAAGTCTGGGGAAATTCATTCCGGAAAATATCTGCTTATAAGATATTATCCGAAAAAGTCGTTATTCCTGATTTTGAAAAACGTTGAAGTAATTTTATTCTTCAGAGAAAAAATTTTCTCTGTCACTATTTTAAAACTCAGTTAAAATTTACGGGCCGGAAACAGGGTTTCTGCAAGAATTACTTACAGCAAATTCAATATTGAATGTAGGAAAAAGAAAATTATCGGCATTTGACAAAAAAATTTTTAGATTGAATTAGAATATCACCGGTTTTAACTTGTAAACAAAACAATAAGGTTTGTATATTTATTATACATGATGAACAGATATTCAGAGGTAAAATTTTAGTGAAGAAGTGAAAAATGAAAATTAAAATATTTTTACCGGAGAGGTGGCAGAGTGGTCGAATGCGGCGGTCTCGAAAACCGTTATAGGGGTAACTCTATCGAGGGTTCGAATCCCTCCTTCTCCGCACAGCATTTACTTTTAATTCAAAGTTGCTTTTTTGAATATGCAATGTTATTTTTGTAATAAGATTTTTTTCAAAAACAAATAATTATACTAAAATGACAAAAGAAGAACTCATTGGCAAAATGGCAGCTGATGCAAAAATTACGAAAGTACAATCTAAAGCTGCATTGGAATCAGTTATTGATGCTGTTAAAAAGACTCTGAAAAAAGGCGGAAGAATTTCACTTGTAGGATTCGGTACATTTTCAATTTCAAAAAGAAAAGCCAGAATCGGCAGAAATCCTCAGACCGGCAAGGAAATAAAAATAGCAGCTAAAAAAGTCGCAAAATTCAAAGCCGGTAAAACTCTGGCAGAACATGTAAAGTAATAACTGCTTTATAATTCAAATGTAAATATCCAGGGCGTCAGAAGTGACGCCTTTTTTATTTACATTACCTTATAACGGCAAACTTTCCCATCTTTTCTTCAACTTCCTGACCGGATGAATTTTTACCGGTAATTTTATAAAAATAAATACCTGTGCTGACTTTAATTCCGTTTCTGTCTTTTAACTCCCATTCAAGTCCGCCGTTTCCGTTTGTTTCCGAAATACTTATGAGAAACTTCCCTGACAATTCGTAAATTTCAACAGTCGCTTCCCTTGTCAGATTTGCAAATGTTATGTATTCCTGATTTGAAGCGATGCTGAATGGATTGGGATATACATAGACTTCATTCAAATCTTCCTTGTTGAATATCAGTCCGAATGTGCTTCCGGCTCCTTCAACTATTTTTATTCCGTCTGAAGAATAAACATTTTCAACTTTAAGCAGATAGTTTTTACCGGTTGCTCCTATTACAGACCTGTTTTCAAGATTCAGATAAACTGTGTTTCTGTTTGTGCGGTCAATTTCGACTGAATTAATTCCGAGATTAAAAGGTTCAAAAATATAATTCTGAGTATTTACAGCAGATACAGAGTCAACATTCAGATTAAATTCTACTTTCAATCTGAATTTATCTGCAAGCACAAGATTCGAAACATAGAATTTTGCAGAATCATACTGACTTACAGTAAATTCAACTGAATTAGTATCAACTGGCGAATTGTAAGCATCTTTTAAGTCTCTGCACCTGACAGAATATGTACCGTTCGGAAGTGTTTTATCAAATGTCAGGAAATATTCAAAGCTGTTTTTTATTGCAGCATTTTCGGGATTACCTATTCCGTCACTGACAATAAATGAGCTCAGATTTGGAATAGTGGAAGATATTTTCTCGGACAGTTTAAGAGTAAGAAATCCGTTATTCTCAGAAACAGCAGCAAGAAGCTTTGACTTGTTATGACAGTAAACAGCGACTGTTCCGGAGAGCTGACTTTCCTTCACCGGATTTTGTTCATCAATTGCAGAAACCCTGTAATAATAATTCTTTCTGTTTATTACATTATTATCCGAATACGAATTGACGTTTACGGAATCTTTCAGGATAAAATTATAAGTAGTATCGCTTCTGTAAATAAAATATTTATCTGCACCGGCAACATTGTCAAATTTAATCTGAACCGAATTAGAATCATTACTGAATCCGTTAAGATTAAGCGGAGTGGCAGGTCCTGTAAATGTGAAATCTTTCTCGAAGAATAAAAGTGTGTCATTTACGGTATTAAGTCCGATTTCCCTGTATCCGTTACCGTCGAAATCATGTATTAACTGATTAAGAGTGTTGATGTCTTTCATGTAATAAACTGGCACAAACCTTCCGGTACCTGTGTCAAATTTCAGAATATAAAACAATGTACCGGTATTGACCAGAATTTCATCTGTTCCGTCATTATCAATATCTGCTGATTCTGTGGAAGTTTCTGTATAGGATTTATAATTATAAATGTCTGTGACGTCAAGAATTTCAAACTGATTATTTCCTGCAGAAGTAAAAGCAAACATACTGTAATACTGCACAAAATCACCGTCTTTGCTTACAACTCCGAGCGCGAAATCTTTTTTCCCGTCTCCGTTAAAATCACCTGCAGTAAGATTATCTCCTTTAATAAATCTGTTAATGCTGTCTTTGAAAATTCTGCCGTAACTGTTATCTGAAGTATTTTCATAAACATTAATACCGACTTTAGGCAGAGCAGATCCGGGAGTTTCATAAAACAGATTTATAAACACAATTTCTTTTTTCCCGTCATTGTCAAAATCTTCAACAAGCACATTCTGTGAATTTGCGGCGGAGTCTATTCCGAAATATTCAAGATTTGCCGTCTGAACAAAAGAATTTGCTTCTGCTGATTCCAGTATTCTAAGACCTGATTTACCGAATCCGAGAATTTCATTTTTACCGTCATTGTCAGTATCGGCAATTCTTGAGGACCAGAAATTACCGTTTTCAGTATCGCTCCAGATCTGATCTGTGGGAATCTGTCCTGAAGCCGGAGCTTCATAAACATATCCGTTTCTCTCTTTTGAAAAAAGAATCTCAAGCTTTCCGTCATTGTCAATATCACCAATATCCCTTGCGATCCTGAAATCGCCCCAGTTGTCATTGGAAATTTTACTGAAGTTTCCGTCTCTGAATTCATAAAAATTCATCTTAAGGTTTTTCTTTATTTCATTCAGCATAATATCCTTGTAACCGTTATTGTTCACATCTGAAACAGCGTTGCTTGACTGCGAATAATTGAGTGTATAATTTTTCTGAATGAACCCGTAGTTATTTACTGGCGGCAATGTATAGAAATAAAATGCTGTATCACTGACAGTGGCTTTTTTTCCGTTTAAAGAAGTTGCTTCAATATAAAATTCATATTCCGTATTCTGCGCAAGTTCATTTCCGCTCAGCAGTCCGAAGTGCGCTTCTGAAATAAAACCTATGTTGGGAGTACCTGCGTCGGCAAGAACAAACTGATACGGTTCGCTGATATTTTTTCTTTTATAAAAAATCTTTCCGAGAGTTCTTTTGTTTGTTGCAAACAATATCAGCTGCGAAAAATAATTTTTGTCAATCAATGTGCCGAAAGCAATATCAGTTATGACCGGAGGATATCTGTCTTTAAATATAATCATTCTGTGCTCAATTGTTCTGCCTGAATTGCTGTTGATTGCAAGTCTTAGAGTATATGAAGTATCCGGAAGTGATTCTGTATTCCAGACTGCTACTGTATCGTTTAAAACCTGTGAAGTCCTGTTCTGCAGCAAAGGTATCCAGACATCAGGTTTCTGTCCTATACCGTAAAAAAGTGAATATGAAAGGAACAACGGAGATGCAGCTGACAGACATATCTTAATGCTGTCTTCTTCGAACGTAAAATCCTGAAACGGATAATTTATTCTCGCTACAGAAGGACTGCTGCTGTTGTTAACCGCAGCATTCGCATTGACTCTTCCGGATGACCTGACATGATCCCAGCCGTTCTGGCCCTGCATTAGATCTGTTGTTGAAACAAGTATTCCCCTGACTTCTTCGTTTGTAAGATCCGGATTTTCAGATAAAAGTAATCCTGCAATTCCCGCCACAACCGGAGCAGCAAAAGAAGTTCCGTTAAGCTTGTCATAATTTCCTCCGAAAGCCGAACTACCTTTCCCGCTCCTTACAGTTGTAAGATTCTGAAATCCCGGTGCAAATATGTCAACTGTTTCCCCGTAAGAAGAAAATCCCGCCTTTGAATCCGAATTATCCGATGCACCGACTGAGATAACTTCATCGTAAGCCGACGGATAATGAAGCCTGTCACTGCCGTCATTTCCGGCTGAACATACAATAACTGCATTTCTCGTATATGCATATCTTACAACATCTCTTAACAGATTACTGAAAACATAATCCCCGAAGCTGAAATTAAAAATCCTGACACCGTTAGAAAGTCCGTACAATACTGCATTAGCAACATCATCTTCTTCTCCGTAACCTTCCGCATCAAACGCTCTCATTACAAGGACTTTACAGCCAGGAGCTACGGAAGAAATGCCTTTGCTGTTGTTAAATGAAGCATTGATAATTCCGGTAACAGCTGTTCCGTGAGATTGTTTATTGTCATCTGTAGGATCATTATCGGGTGTTAGATAATCACCTCTTCTGGGATCTCCGGAATAGGGTTCATCCGTGAAATCCCATCCTCTCCAGTCATCAATAAATCCGTTGTTATCGTCATCTATTCCATTGGATTCTTTTCCGTTTCCGTATTCTCCGTAATTTAATTTGTAACTGTTCTGAAGATCTTCATGCAGAAAATCCAGCCCGGTGTCAACGACTCCGATTACTGTTCCAGAATCCCCAAATGTTATATTCCATGCATTCTGCAGTCCGGTTAAAGAAAGATAATATTGTGTGCTGAAATAAGTATCATTCGGTATAAAATTATTATCGGACTTATCTTCAAGTTTCAGTGTACCGTTAATTTCAATATACTCTACAAATTCATTTTTACTTCCGAGTTCAGTCAGCAATCCTGTATTAGCTTCATCAACTTCTGCAATAAAAATTCTGTCTAATCCGGCTTTAACATAATTCTGATCATCGGCAATCCTTCCGTTAAATCTGACGAATACTTCCGCAGTATTCTGAATATTCAGATCCCTGCTGAGTTTTGAGACGGAATTGTTTAATGATTTAGATGTGTTGTTTCTGAAACTGTTTATTATTTCCGGAGGAGTTCCGCTTTTAAACTTGATAATTACATTTTTTGAACGGGAAAATGCCTGGATACTTATGAAGGCAAGTAATAATGCAGTTACATATCTGAATGTTCTCATATTTAAAATACTTTATAATTTAAACTTTTAATTACGATTAAATCAGTAAGTATTTTTATATTCCTCCTTCTGAATTTTCTTTAAAATCCATTTATCATTATCAATTAATACTTCCAAAGGTTTCCCGTTTACGGGCTGTTCGAATTGCTGATTTCTGCTGTTGTTAAAAAATCTGAGATTTTCAGTGCCGTTTTCTGTTATCACCTTAATTTCAACCGGCATTTTATAAACTTCAATATCATTTTCCTGAATCTGTCTGAGATTTATTCTGAGCATATAAACTCCGGTATCCGATTTATTCTGAAACTTATCGGCTTTCCATGAATAAACATATTCAGGTCTTCCTTTGCCGGTAAATATCCATTGTTCAAAAAAATATGTCAAGTCAGTTCCCGAAATTTCCTCGCAGACTTTTTTGAAATCTCGTGTACCGGCATTTTTATATTTGTATTTATCATAATAAGTACTGAGTATTTTAAAAAACACAATGTCTCCGACTGTGCCTCTTAGCATATGAAGACACCAGGCACCTTTATTATACACTACCGGTCCGAAAATATATCCTTCCGGATCATATACAGTACCGTTAAAATAGCCGTAATCCAGTTTTACAAGTGTTTTGACATAAGCATCTCTGCCGTTTGTTTGTTCTTCCCAAAGAGCTTCGGAATATGATGCAAATCCTTCATTGAGCCAGATGTCTTTCCAGCTTTCAGGAGTTACAGCATCTCCGAACCACTGATGTGCAAGTTCATGAACAATGACATTTTCATATTTGCCGTTTCCGGTAACCATAGTATAACCCATACTTGAAATTGTCTGATGCTCCATTGCTCCTCCTGTCCATCCGAATAATGCCATTCCGTATTTTTCATTTACAAAGGGGTATTCACCGAATAATCCTGAAAAAAATTCAATCATCCTTACTGTGTTTTTCCAGTCTGATTTGGCATTTTCCGTATAAGCCGGATATGTATAAAATTCAACCGGCATTTGCTTTTCACCGCTACGGGATGTGTAGATATCAGACCATTTATCATATTTTCCCACTGCAATTGAAATCAGATAAGTTGCAATCGGATAAGAAGTTTTCCAGTAAAATGTTCTGCTGCCGTTTTCTTCAGCTCTTACTTCCGTCAGGATACCGTTTGAAACTGCAGTCAGTTCGTTCGGAACGTTTAATATAATTTCAGCTGTGGTCTTGTCTGTTAAAACATCCTTGCAGGGCCACCAGGTCGGAGAATACTCCGGTTCACTCAGAGAATAAACAACAGGACTTTCATCTATCATTTTAAATCCGAAAGAATCAAATCCGTAATTCTCCGGAGAGCCTTCATATTCAATTTCAATCTGAAAGCTTTCGTTTTTCCTGATCTTATTTACTGTATTTATTTCCAGATAATCATTTTTATGTAAAAAATCTGTAACATTTCCGTTCAGGCTTGTTAATTTAACCTTCATATTATTTTCAAGATTAAGATAAACCCTGTTAAGCGTATCAGATAAATTTAAGGATTTCATTTTAAGCTTTCCGAAAATCATTTTGGAAGGGATATCAAATGAAAGATTAATATTATAATCCTGAACATCGTATAAATTCTGATAACCGGTTATTGATAAATCCCCGTTTCTTATATCATTCTTATATCCTATTTCCATTAATTTCGAAACAATCAGTGAAGTACATTTTCTCAGATTTTCCTTTTTTACAGAATTTGTCATAAATTTTATACCGGCAAATCCCCAGAATAAAGCTGAAATGAGTATTGATGCAGTTACAAAGATTGTGATTCTGAATTTTCTCATGAATTATCCGAAACAGGAGTTACCAGCATAACTTATAAAATCTTTAAAAAGTTAACTTTTTTGTACTCTAATTATATCTCTAAATATTTAAAATAATTAACTAAATTGAAACACATTTTCAATAAAATTACAAACTATGAAACTGAATAAGAATCTTTTTCTGCTGATTATTATTTTTTCCGGCACAATGCTTTTTTCATCCTGTCTTTCCGTAAACAGAAACATTTATCTGAACAAAGACGGATCCGGAACCGAGACTATGACAATTAAATTCGGAAAAGTATTTTATGATATGATGGCTTCTATGTCATCGTTAATGGATTCAGCCAGCGCAAAAAATCTTGTCGACTCACTATACAATGATGAAGAATTCATAAATAATACTAGAGAAAAGTACAATTCTGTGCCGGGAGTAAAACTGCTTGAGCTCTATTCGCAAAAGAATGAAGATCTTTCAAACAGTTTTATTGTCAAATATGAATTTGACAGCATTCAGAAGATCAGTTCTTCTGAATTATCAAAGTTTAATACGCCTGACGAAAACAGTAAATCTGCAGAAGTTATTTATGAAAAAGACGGCAGTAAAATTTCTTTCAGTTATATTTATTCCGGAACGCCTGCTGAAGCATCTCAGACTCCCCAGGATTCTTTAACGGAGCAGATCGGAATGGAAGTGAAAGATATATTCAAGGACTCGGAAGTAACTTTTGAAATTCAGTTTCCTTATGAAGTGATATTCTCTAATGCCGATAAATCGGAAGGGAATATACTGACATGGAATTATTCGCTGAGTGATGCAATGTCATCAGGAACAATGAAGCTTGAAGCTGTTATGCAGGATGAATAATTTTTTTCATTGTCAGTAACTTTCTTTTACTGCGGGAAATTTCTTTTCTTTTACGTCCCTGATGTATTTTCTGAATGCATCTTTTGTGTCGTTAGCCTGACTGGCATATCTTCTTACAAATCTCGGTTTGAAATCTTCGATGAGTCCGAGCATATCATGTGTTACCAATACCTGCCCGTCACAATTTGCGCCTGCACCGATTCCGATAGTCGGTATGTTTAGAGATTTGGATATTTTTGTTCCGAGTTTAGCCGGAATTTTTTCAAGAACAATTGCAAAACAGCCCGATTTTTCGAGCAGCAGTGAATCCCTGTAAATCTTATCTGCTTCTTCTTTTTCGGTGCCGCGGGTTTTGTAACTGCCGAATTTATTTATAGACTGCGGTGTAAGTCCGAGATGACCCATTACCGGAATTCCTATTTCAACAACCCTTCTTATCGTTTCGGCAATATAATCTCCGCCCTCCATTTTCACTGCATCACAGCCGGTTTCTTTCATAACCCTTCCGCAGTTTGTAATGGCTTCTTTTACTCCCACCTGATAACTCATAAAAGTCATATCAGACACTACAAGCGCATTGCTTACTGCACGCTTTACAATTTTCGTATGATAAATCATTTCTTCCAGCGTCACAGGGAGTGTTGTTTCATTTCCCTGAATAACATTTCCAAGAGAATCACCGACAAGAATTACATCAATACCGGCGGCATCGAGAAATTTTGCGGTCAGAAAGTCATAAGCCGTCAGCATTGCAATTTTTTCGCCTGCCTGCTTCATAGCATAAAGGACTTTAGTTGTAATGTGCTTTTCAGGCTCCAGCTTTTGTACTGACATTTATTTTTTATTGATTAACAAATCCGAATAAGATGGTTTTATAAATTCTGTTTCTTCGAGATTCAGACAACTGATTATTTCTTTCATTTGATCTTTTGCAATATTAAAATCGCCGTATATTATTTCAACTTCAAGAAATTTTCCAAGCTTTTTTACGGTGTCCAGATGAATTCTGATGTTGTTTTTAATATATATTTCCCGTTTTTTGACTACAGTTACAAGTATTTTAAATTCCTGCCTCAGTATAAAATCAAGTTCTCTGAAATTATCCGAATAGGAAAGTATATAATTTGAAACTCTCTTTCCGGATTTCTCATTTCTACGGTAATAAATCAGACAGCAAGACTTTTCGTTTATTATCCTGAGTTTTAGTCTTCCTCTTTTTACTTTATAATAAATATCTCTCTGGTTTTCAGCGGTTCTGATGTAATCTTTGCGGGAACTCAGAATTTTCCTTATTCCCGTAAACCTGTTCATCCTGCACTTTATCTCATAATTCCTGTTCAATCAGCCTCTTATTATTCCCCTGTCGCTTTGCTCTATAAATTTCAGTATAACATTTACTTCTTCCGGTATTTCAGGATTTTCTGATATCTTTTTTACAGCGTCACTTACATTTAATCCTGACTTGTATATCATGTCGTAAGCTTCCTTGATATTTTTTATCTGTCCGTTTGTAAACCCGCGTCTTCTTAAACCGACGATATTTACGCCTTCAAACCTCAACGGAATGTTTCCTGCAAGTATATATGGCGGAACATCTTTCACTGTCCTGAAACCTCCTCCTATCATTACATGAATTCCTATTTTTGTGAACTGATGTATCGGTACGAGACCGCCGATAATAGCCCAGTCCCCGATTTCAACATGTCCCCCCATCTGAACACCGTTGGCAATTATTACATTATTTCCGATATGACAATCATGTGCAATGTGGGAATAAGCCATAATGAAGCAGTAGCTTCCGACTTCGGATTTTTTACTGTGATTTGTGCCTCTGTTAAGAGTTGCATACTCTCTAATAACCGTTCCCTTTCCGATTTCAAATGTCGTAATTTCCCCGCCGAATTTTAAATCCTGCGGAACAGTGGATACTACGGCTCCGTGATGTATCTTAACATCATCTGATATTCTGGCTCCGTTTGCAATCAGAACATTCGAAGCAATTTCCACATTGTTTCCGATTATTACATCATCTTCTATGGTCGAAAAGTTTCCGATTTTAAAATTATTTCCTATCTTTGCTTTGGTGCTTATAACGGAATTTGACATTAATTCTTTTAAAATTATAGTTTAAACTTAAATGGTTTGTTCTATCAGTATATCATCGTCCCGTATATTTGATTTGGTTATCATCTCCGCAATAAGCCCGAGGGAAAGGAACTGCACTCCTACAATGATAAAAAATATTCCCACGAGAAACAGAGGTCTGTCGCTTAATGCTTTTCCTTCTGTGAATTTAAGAACAGTAAGATATAAAGTAATCAGGAAACCGAAAAATGAAGACATGATTCCGAGACTTCCGAAGAAATGTAAAGGCCGTTTTATATACTTGTTAGTAAAAACAACAGTAAGCAGATCCAGAAAACCGTTTATAAATCTGCTTGCACCGAATTTTGTAACGCCGTATTTCCTCGAATGATGCTTAACGGGTTTTTCTGTAACCTTAAAGCCTGCCATATATGCAAGAGCAGGTATATATCTGTGCATCTCACCGTATATCCGGAGAGTTTTCACAACATCCCTTTTATAAGCCTTAAGCCCGCAGTTGAAATCATGAAGCTTAATGCCGGAAAGTTTCGAAGTGACAAAATTAAATAATTTTGAAGTATGCTTTTTAATAAAAGGATCATATCTTACTTTCTTCCAGCCGGAAACAAGATCAAATCCGCTGTTCAGCACTTTAAGCAGTTCGGGAATTTCAGACGGATCATCCTGCAGATCCGCATCCATTGTAATTATAAAACTTCCTTTCGCTGCCTTAAATCCTTTTGATAATGCAGCTGACTTACCGTAATTTCTTCTCAGTTTAATGCAGTGAAACTTATTGTTTCTCCTGTTAATATCCTTGATTTTTGCGAATGACTTATCAGTGCTTCCGTCGTCAATGAAAATAACTTCATATTTACACTTCATCTGTTCAAACTCTTTTTCAATTGCCAGGCTCAGTTCATTCAGCGAATCCTCTTCATTTAAAAGCGGAATTATTACTGAAACCATCTGATTATCGTGCATTAACCTGTCCGCATTACTTACATTCTGAAGTCTGGGTTTGATATTCGGTTTCTGATGTGTTCTGACCTGCTGAGCCTGTTGTTTTTTAATTTCCGGAAGAGGAGTCCGGATTTTTATCTCTGAAGGCGGAGACTGGGGATTTAATTCTGAAATCTGAAGCTCGGTTGAAGTTCCGGATTGAATTCCGATTTCAATTTCGGTTTTTTGTTCAGGCGGATTCTTTTTTTTTTTATGATAGTATCTTTTTCTTATATGTGCCATTTATTCATTTACCGGATGATTTCTGTGATGGAATTACGATTTCAAACTAACTTATATCTGTTATAAAATCAATTGAAAATATTAACAGAATGTTAAGACACAGGTTTACTCCGCGCTTTTTTACCTTTTCTGATATTGTTTCTGCTGAATATATATAAATTGTAATTTAATGATGAAAAATTTATTTTTGACAGGAAAAATTAACGTTAATATAATTTACAGATTAAAATAAACTTTGCAATCGGTTGTCAGCTATAATTTCACACCCGGATAATCTGCGGATTTTACTTATTTAAAAGGATCAATTCTGAATAAAACTATACAACAGGATTCAAACACTTCTTCAGGAGATTTATTATATAAAAACAACAAAAAGTATCTGATGCTTTTATGCATCGGAGCGCTTGGCGTTGTTTTCGGAGATATTGGAACCAGTCCGTTATACGCACTAAAAGAATGTTTTTACGGTGAACATGCAGTAACTGCTTCTCATGATAATGTTCTCGGTGTACTTTCTCTGATTTTCTGGTCTTTGATTCTTATAATTTCCGTCGAGTATATTCTGATAGTAATGAGAGCGGATAATGAAGGCGAAGGCGGCATTCTTGCACTTATGTCTCTTATAAAAAGATCAAAAATGCAGCGGGTAAAACTAAATGCCCTGATTCTGATTCTGGGACTTTTCGGAGCAGCACTTTTATACGGAGACAGTATAATCACTCCGGCAATTTCGGTTCTCAGTGCAATTGAAGGACTCAATATTGCCACGCCGTTTTTTGAACCTTATATTATTCCTTTAACAGTCATTATACTTATTTTACTGTTTTCCGTTCAGAGCAAAGGTACCGCCAAAGTAGGAAAAGTCTTTGGTCCGGTAACACTCACATGGTTTCTGTCTATCGCCGCGCTTGGATTGAATTCTGTTATTAAAAATACAGAAGTAATACTTGCACTGAATCCGTATTATGCAGTTAATTTTTTTATAGAAAACGGCTATCACGGATTTGTAATATTAGGTTCCGTTTTTCTTGTGGTTACCGGTGGCGAAGCGCTTTATGCAGATATGGGTCATTTCGGAAGAGCTCCGATAAAATTAGTATGGTTTACAGTTGTACTGCCCTGTTTAGTGCTGAATTATTTCGGACAGGGTGCATTGCTCCTGAGAGATCCGGCTGCTGCTTCAAGTCCGTTTTATTATCTTGCTCCTGACTGGGCATTGTATCCGATGGTAATACTAGCGACATTTGCAACTGTTATAGCTTCACAGGCGGTTATTTCCGGGGCATTTTCCCTGACTTTTCAGGCATTAAATCTCGGATATCTTCCCAGGATGAAGATAACACATACTTCTGAAGAGGAAAGAGGTCAGATTTATATTCCGCAGCTTAACTGGCTTCTGCTTTTTGCCACTATTGCGCTTGTTATCGGTTTCAAATCTTCAAGCAATCTCGCTTCCGCATACGGAATTGCCGTTACGACTACCATGCTGATCACTACATTTCTTCTTTTCATTACAATGGTAAAACTCTGGAAATGGAATAAGTTTGTTGCTGCCATGGTTGTTTCATTTTTCGGAATAATAGTTTTTGCTTTCTGGGGTGCAAATATGCTGAAATTTTCGCACGGAGGATGGGTACCGATGTCAATCGGGATTTTCATTTATATTTTAATGACTACTTGGAACAACGGCAGGAGGACTCTGCTTGAAAAAATCAAACAGCAGACTACTTCTCTTGAAAATTTTATAACTGAAATATTAAGCGTAAGATTAATTGCTATACCGGGTACTGCAATTTATATGGCAAGCAATAAAAACGGAACACCGCCTCCGCTGATACTGAATATTAAGCATAACAGACTGCTGCATAAACAGATTATAATTCTAACTATTGTAATTCAAAAAGTTCCTCACATAAGAGGAGATGACAGGATTCAGATTGAAGAACCTACGGAAGGATTTTACAGGGTTATTGCAAACTTCGGCTATATGGATATAACGAATATTTCAAACATTATAGAACTTCTTCAGCAAAAGGGAATCAGTATCAATATTAACAAAACTACATTTTTCCTCGGAAGAGAAACTCTGATTTCCGGAAAGAAAAAGGGTCTTGGATTATTAAGAGATAAATTGTTTATTTTAATGTCCAAAAATGCTCAGAGAGCTACAGACTTTTTTAATATTCCGCCGAACCGTGTTTATGAAGTCGGAACACAGGTGGAAATTTAATTTAAAACAGTATTTTTTCAATGTCATTGTTAACCGAATTCAGGCAGTCACTTAAAACCGTAGACTCGGAGGAAATTCTTGATCTTGTAATTTTCAGACCGGTATCATTCGTATTTGTCAAACTGATTTATAACACAAACATTACGCCTAATCAGATTTCTATAGTTGCCCTGATGTTCGGTATTCTCTCCGGTATTTTGTACGGATTCGGTACATACAATTTCTTCATCTATGCATCCGCAAGTTTTTTTATCTGTAATACTCTTGACTGCATGGACGGACAGCTTGCGAGATTAAAAAAGAACGGCACAAAAATAGGAAGAATTATAGACGGTTTCATAGATTATATTACATCCATTTCCGTATTTCTCGGACTCGGTATTGCAATGAGCCATATTACGGATAATCTTACATACAGCTGGCTTCTGACAATTGCTGCCGGAATTTCAAAAGCTCTTCAGAACATGATTTTTGATCATTACAGAAATCTGTATCTGGAAAATGTATACAATAAAGTATCAGGGCTTGACGAAGAAATAAAAGAGTATTCAGAGGAAAAGGAAATTCTTAAGAGTATTAAAGGCAGATACTTTGAGAAATTTCTTGTATCTGTATATCTGTCATACTGCAATATGCAGAAGAATTCGACTAAACATGTTGACATCAGCGTTTCTCCGGAAGTATACAAATCAAAGAACAGGCTGCTACTCAGAATGTGGAGCTGGATAGGTTCAACTACACATATGGTTGCTTTGATTATTTTTTCATTCATGAACAGAATAGACCTGTATTTAATATATACAGTCACGATCGGAAATATTTATTTTTTATTACTGCTGATAAGACAGAAATCAGTACTTAAACAGCTTTCTGCTGATCAGAAAAAAATTAATTAATGATTATAATTTATGCAGGCAATAATACTGGCAGCCGGTGTTTCTAAAAGACTAAGACCTCTTACGGACAATACTCCGAAATGTCTGCTTGATGTAGGCGGTAAAAATCTGCTGCACAGAACAATTGAAAATGTACTGGCAAACGGAATTAACGAGTTTATATTTGTGACAGGCTTTCTTGAAAACATGATAAAGGATTATGTAAAATCAGAATTTCCGGATATTAAGGCTTTTTTTATTACCAATTCAGATTATGAAAACAACAACAACTCTTATTCGCTCTGGATGACAAGAGAGTATGTTAAAGGCAGTATTCTGCTACTTGACAGCGATATTCTTTTTGACGAAAAAATCATAACGGCTCTTCTTAATTCAGGTAAAGACAATTGCCTTGCCGTTAATTTTTCGGAAGAGCTTGATGAGGAGCAGATAAAAGTAATTTTAGATATCGAAAATAAAGTTCTTCATATAGGAAAAGAGATTTCAGTGTCCGAATCGGCAGGCGAATCCATCGGCATTGAAAGATTTTCACCGTATTTTATGAAAGAGCTATTTGCTATATTGGACAGAAAGATACTTAAAGAAAACAAAGTCAACGAGTTTTACGAAGCCTCATTTCAGGAAATAATCGACTCCGGAAAATCAGAAAGTAATTACAGGAACAGTATATACGCCGTTGATGTTTCGGAATACAGGTGCATGGAAATTGACACCGTCTCAGATTACCAAAACGCTCAGCGAATAATTTTAATTAATGAATAATTCATTCAGAAGGCAGGGTTTCTTCGGGGGATTTTCCTTATTTCCACCGGTTATCAAACTACTGCTTTTATCAAACGTCGTAATTTATATAATTTTCAATTTACTTCTTCCGGGATTTCATATTGAAGGAATGTCCTTTGATCTTCTTGTAACGAAATACTTCGCATTAAACCCGCTGACACCGGTTGTTTACAGGGATTTATCGGGTGAAATTACTACTCTGAATTTTTATCCGTGGCAGCTGGTAACATATATGTTTCTTCACGGCGGTTTTTTTCATCTGCTGCTGAACATGTTCGCTTTGTGGATGTTCGGAATGGAACTGGAAAACATCTGGGGACAGAAAAGATTTCTTACATATTATATGCTTTGCGGTATCGGAGCAGGTTTATGCAATTTGTTTATTGCGCCTTTGTTCACAACTGTCGGACCGACGGTAGGTGCTTCGGGAGCAATATACGGAATTCTTGTGGCTTTCGGATATCTTTTTCCTGACAGAAATATTTATATCTACGGTGTATTGCCGGTTAAAGCAAAATATCTTGTGATATTTTACATGCTGATTGAGGTATTTTCTGTTGCAGGAGGAACTAATTCGGGAATTGCTCACATGGCGCATCTCGGAGGCGGCGTTATCGGTCTGATTTATCTTCTCATTTATTACAAAAGACCGGGAAATAATTTTTTCAGCAATCCGGGAATTTATAAGGACAAGTTTACTTCCTATATGGCTTCGGATAAACGGACTAAGACTCCACCGGTCTATAAAGAAAGCAAAAACGCACCGAAAAACGTTTCCGATGCAAGATATGAAGAAATTAAAGTTACGGATTTTCAGAAAGAAATGCAGACACAGGAAAAACTTGCACAGGAAAAAATTGATGCTATTCTTGATAAGCTCAGCGAAGGCGGATATCAGAATTTAACTCCAGAAGAAAAAAGAATATTGTTTCAGGAAAGTAAAAAGTTGAGATAAATAATTGTAATGGAATCAGAAATTTTTTCAGGTAAATACTGCAACAGTCTTACTTTATATTCAAGATACGCAACAAGAGAAGTAAATATCGGAAATGTTCCCCTCGGAGGAAGTAATCCTATCCGCATACAGTCAATGACAACTGCCGATACGATGAATACACTTGCAACGGTTGAACAATCTGTGAGAATTATCGAAGCAGGCGCTGACTATGTCCGCATAACCGCACCCAGCATCAACGAAGCGAACAATTTACAGAACATAAAAGACGGGCTCAGAAGCAGAGGTTATATTACACCTCTGATAGCAGATATACATTTTACTCCTAATGCTGCGGAAACAGCTGCAAAGATTGTTGAGAAAGTCAGAATAAACCCGGGAAATTATGCGGACAGGAAAAAATTTAATCTTATTGAGTATACTGAAAGTGATTATAATTCAGAACTAGAAAGAATAAGAAGTAAATTTGTTCCTCTCATAAAAATCTGCAAAGAATACGGCACTGCAATGAGAATCGGTACGAATCACGGTTCCTTATCCGACAGGATAATGAGCAGATTCGGAGATACGCCTCTAGGAATGGTAGAATCCGCGCTGGAGTTTGTCAGAATATGCAGGGAATTTAATTATCATGAAATAGTTCTGTCAATGAAAGCCAGCAATCCGAAAGTTATGGTTGAAGCTTACCGTCTGCTGATAAATAAAATGGAAGAAGAAGGTTTGAATTATCCTCTTCATCTCGGCGTGACAGAAGCAGGCGAAGGTGAAGACGGAAGGATTAAATCTGCTGTCGGAATCGGAACTTTGCTTGAAGACGGTATAGGTGATACAGTCAGAGTTTCCCTTACTGAAGAACCGGAATTTGAAATTCCTGTTGCGCGAAATCTTGTTAACCGTTATTCAGTTCTGAGGAAAGCCCATAAGCTTATTCCCGAAATAATCCTTAATCCCGTCGATCCGTTTGACTTTAAAAGAAGAGAAACTCATGAAACAGGAAAATCCGGCGGAAATAATGTTCCGTCGGTTATTGTTTCTGCGGACAGGAAAATTTATGAAAGCCATGAAGGTTTGAAAAGTCTCGGATATTATTACAGTGAATCTCTTGATAAATGGAATATCGGAGATGCAGCTTCTGACTTTCTTTATCTGGGCAGCAAAGACTTAGATTATAATCTGCCCGGTACACTCGGGAAAATATTCGACTTTGAATTCTGGAAAATGCTTGATACAAAAGAAGATTCATATCCTTTGTTTTCTCCTGATGAATATAAGCAGTCTGATATATATTCCGGAAAAATAAATTTTCTTTCTGTAACTATTGATGATATAAGCGATGATCTTTTGATGATTATCAAAAATGATTTAAAGTGTGTACTGATTCTTAACAGTTACAATGAACATGCAATGGCTGAAATGAGAAGGGTTTTTATTGAATTAATAAACAGCGAAATAAAATGCCCGGTATTTATCAGAAGATTCTATGAACGGAAACTGAATATTGACAACGAGATATTATTATTGTCGGCATCTGCTGATACCGGAGGATTGTTTCTGGACGGACTTGGTGACGGTTTATGGATTGATTCGGAATCATCAGATCCTAAAATACTGAACAGCATAAGTTTCGGAATCCTTCAGGCAACACGGACAAGAATTTCAAGAACTGAATATATTTCCTGTCCGTCATGCGGCAGAACTCTTTTTGATCTTCAGGAAACTACAGCAAGTATCAGAAAAAGAACTGATCATTTAAAAGGCTTAAAGATTGCTATTATGGGCTGCATTGTAAACGGACCCGGTGAAATGGCAGATGCAGATTACGGCTATGTAGGAAGCGGTTTCGGAAAAATAACCCTTTATAAAGGAAGAGAAGTTGTGAAGAAAAATATTGATGCTGAAATTGCCGTTGATGAACTGATCGAACTTATCAGACAGAATAACGACTGGACTGATCCCGGAGTATAATTCTAATTTAATTTATTTGTTAAACCATTTTTCTATTTACCAATTTGATTAAACTTATTTTAATTCTTTCTCTGATTTTTATTTCAGATAAATCAGAATCCCAGACTGCAGAACCTTATACAATCGAACTTCAGCAGATAACCATGCCGGGTACGCCAGCAATTCATTCTTTTTCCTTTGCAGAATCAGGAGGTAAATGGCTTTTTATCGGCGGTAGAACTAACGGGATGCACGGATTTTCCACAGGCAGTGCATTTCCGAAACAGTATTCCAATAAGAATATTTTTGTCGTTGATCCTTTAACTTCTCAGACCTGGTCCAGAAATATATTCACTGATATTCCATTTACGGCTGCAGATCCGCTAAGATCTACAAACATGCAGTATTATCAGTCGGGAAACAAACTATACATGATTGGAGGATACGGTTATGACAGTACATCAAACAGTTTGATTACTTTTCCTTCTTTATCTGTATTTGATATAGAAGAAACAATTCAAGCGGTTATTTCCGGTTCATCTGTGCTGCCATATTTCCGTCAGGTAAACGACAACAGAATAAAAGTCTGCGGCGGAGAACTTATTAAAAACGGTGATTATTTTTTTCTTGCCGGAGGCCATGACTTTAACGGTGAATATTCCAATACTGTCAACAATCAGGTTTATACAAATCAGATTAAGAAGTTTAAAGTTACCGACAACGGAATAAGTATAAGTATTTCCGAATACTCTGCAGCAACTGATACGGTTGAATTTCACAGAAGAGATATGAATCTTGTGCCTGCCGTAAAACCTGACGGTGTAAGTTATTATTCAATACTTTACGGAGGAGTATTTAAACAGAATGTCAATCTCCCGTATTTGCATCCTGTATATATTGATCAGAACGGATATTCTGTTGATTTTTCTTTTGAACAGAAAATGAGTCAGTATACATGTTCAAATATGACTGCATTTAATTCAAATACCGGAAGCATGCATACTACTTTTTTCGGAGGAACAAGTCTGTATTATTATGACGAATCCGCGCAAATGCAGGTTTATGATTCACTTGTGCCTTTCATAGATGATATCACCACTCTTACAAGATTCTCAAACGGAACATCATCAGAAAAAATCTCTTCGGCAAAATTTCCTGCTTTGCTCGGTACAAACGCAAAATTCATTGCTGATAATTCCATTCCGAAATACGGCAACGGTGTGATAAAACTAAGCGAAGTCAGCGGAAGAACATTTGCAGGATATATATTCGGAGGTATCAGGGCAATGTTTCCGAATAATACTGTCAGCTTTCCGAGCAACTATATTTTTAAAGTATTCATTACACCTAATACTATAAGCGTCAATACTCTCGGCAGCGAAATTCCGGAAGGTTACAGTCTTTCACAGAATTTTCCGAATCCTTTCAACCCCGTAACTAAAATCCGGTATTCATTACCGGAAACCAAGTTTGTTTCTCTCAATGTATATGATGCCCTGGGTCAGGAGATTGTATCTCTTGTAAATGAACGGCAGAATGCCGGTTCTTACGAAGTAAGTTTTGATGCAGGCGTGAATAATTACGGGAATGAGTTATCAGGCGGAATTTACTTTTATAAACTTACTACAGATAATTTTTCTGATTCAAAGAAAATGATTTTAATCAAATAATTTTTCTTAAAATTAAACAGTTTATTATTCCATGAAAATATTTTTTACAACTTTCATTTTATTCTGTTCCGTGATTTGCAATGTTTATCTGTTTGCATCAGATGAGCCATATACGATTGAAGTAGAAGAAGTCGTTATGCCCGGCACTCCGGCAATTCATTCATTTGCCTTTGCGCAGTCTGACGGAAAGTGGCTTTTTATCGGCGGAAGAATAAACGGACTTCACGGATTCACTCCCGCTACTTCTTTTCCGAAGCAGTATTCGAATAAAAATGTATTCGTAGTGGATCCTGTTACCGGCCAGACATGGTCAAGAAATATATTTACTGATTTCCCGTTTTCTGTTTCCGATCAGCTCCGTTCCACAAATATGCAGTATTTTCAGGACGGGAATAAGCTGTACATAACCGGAGGATACGGATACGACAGCACTGTAAACAGCTTAAAGACATTTCCGTTACTGACCGTAATTGACGTAAGAGAAATGATTAACGGCGTAATTTCCGGAACATCAGTTTCACCGTATCTTCGTCAGACAAGTGACGTCAGAATGCAGGTTACCGGAGGAGAGATGTTTAAACTGGGAGATTATTTTTATCTTCTCGGCGGACATGTATTTACGGGCGGATACAGAAGAGGCATAAATAACCAGGTGTATACGAATCAGTTCAGAAAATTCAAAATAAACGATAACGGGGTTACGGTAAATATTTCTGATTACACGGCACAGACAGATACTGTCGAATATCACAGGAGAGACATGAATGTTGTTCCGGCATTAAAACCGGGAGGAGTTAACGAATATTATATTCTTTACGGAGGGGTATTCAAAAGCAATATTGATCTTCCTTATCTTAATCCGATTTACATTGATGAAAGCAGCGCAGTTGTTGATTACGGTTATGAGCAGAAGATGAATCAGTACACAACTGCAAATATGAACGTATTCGATTTAAATTCAGGTAAAATGCACACTACATTTTTCGGAGGAATAAGTCTATACTCTTATAATGAAATTACGCAGACTCTTGAGTATGATTCGCTCGTTCCTTTTATAAATGATATTACAACGCTTACAAGATTTTCAAACGGATCTTCCGAAGAAAAAATATCCGCGGAAAAAATGCCTGCTCTTCTCGGTGCAAATGCTAAATTTATCCTTAATGATTCCGTTCCTCATTACAGCAACGGCATTATTAAACTGAATCAGCTTTCCGGCAGAACATGCGTTGGATATATTTACGGAGGCATAAGGGCTATTCTGCCCAATAACGGGAACAGTTTTCCTTCCGAATACATTTTAAAAGTTTATATCACTCCGGATTTTCCGCTGCCTGTCGAGCTTGTGTCTTTTACTTCCGAAGTAAATGAAAGAGACGTTAAACTATTCTGGACAACTGCTTCTGAACAGAATAATTCCGGATTTGAAATAGAAAGAAAATATCAGGGGATTGAAAATCAGGACTGGGAAAAAATTGGATTCGTTCACGGAGTCGGTAATTCAAATGAACAGAAGAATTATAATTTCACTGACAGAAATCTGAATTCCGGTAAATTCAAATACAGGCTCAGACAGATTGATTTCAACGGGGACTTCAGATATTTCAATCTGACTTCAGAAGTTTCTGTCGAAACTCCCGGAAGTTTTAAGTTGTCACAGAATTTTCCGAATCCGTTCAATCCTGGTACTGTGATTAATTTTCAGATTCCTGATGGCTGTAAAGTAGCTCTTGAAGTATTCAATACATCAGGGAAAAAAGTAATGACTGTATTGAATGAATTTATAAATTCAGTTTACTATT
>JAEUSI010000043.1:24064-24374 GCA_016788375.1 Ignavibacteria bacterium
TTAACGGGATCGGCCTTGCAAGCGGCGCTTATTATTACAAACTTCAGGCAGGTAGTTTCCTCTCAGTCAAAAAAATGGTTCTTTTGAAATAAAACAAACTCTCCGTTAAATTACATTACAGCCGGATCATTGCTCATGCTTTGTTTTATGTTTAATAAAGACCATTTAATTTTTATATTGCATTCAAATTAATTATAATCAATTCATATGAAAACAAAAAAAGATTATTTAAAGGACACTATAAAGCATATTGATATTAAAAAACATAATGTTATACCTCTTGTTGATGACATGAAGAGTATGGCATTTT
>JAEUSI010000044.1 GCA_016788375.1 Ignavibacteria bacterium
CGAGATCATCGAAGAGAGAGAGGATTTCGATTTCCAATTCTTTGAAATATTTTGTATCAATCGGAAGATGTTCGAATTCTTTTTTGAGGGCGTTCCCGTGAATTTTATTATCAAATAAGTCATCGGGTTTAATACTTTTCAGGTCTGTTATTCCGAGTCCATACCATTCTTTGATTTGTTCCTTTATACCTTTGTGTGTAAAGATCTTTTTTATTAAGTCAACACCTTTATCATTTTCACCTGATTTTTTCTTTGATTGGATTCCCGACTGGGGCATTCGGGAATGAAAAGCTGATAGAATCCTATCCAAAGTAATCACATAATTACTATTCTTCACGAACTTAGGTTTATTCCATATCTTTACAAGTTCATCTTCGAACTGCGAAACGAAATCAATAATTTTATAAGCAATTTCTTTAAGCGCTGTGATTTCATTTACTCTTTCTGCAGTCCATTCCTTCGCACCATCCCAGAAATACTGATAGCTCCATAGCTTGAACTGTTCCCGCAAAAATTTCTTCGCATCTTTATTTATAAAAAAATCAACTTCACTTTGCCTTTGAAAAACGCTGAATGCCTTCTCAAGCTGCTCTTCAGTAATCTTAATTTCTTTTTTTCTGATCTCTTTAAGAATGTCCTCGGTCTTTGTAGTCTTTCCTTTCTCGCTGTATCGGACAATAAAGTAAATAGTTTTATCTCTTTTGATTTCACCGAGTTCATAGATAAGATTCCTTTTTTCGTTTGCTTTTTTATTATCAATTTTAGAAGCGTCGAAGTAGAATTTCAGTTCATCGAGTACTACAGGCATGCTTCTGAATATCCTGTCGGTTTTGACATAATAGAGCATTTGAGTTTTCCAAAAGAGAATCACATCTCTGTCATCGGTATAGACCTGTTCGTAGATGTTATTATGAAACGGAGTTGAATTAAAGTAAATCGAGCCGCTTTCGGTGAAGTATCTGCTGAAGAAGGTATAGAGTTTGTCATAAAGCTCATCTTTAAAATTCGGATATTTCTTTATTACAGCTTCAATATCTTTTTTCAGAACGAATTCAATTCCTTTATAGTAAGAAGATTTCATCTTCATCAGATTAATGAAACCGCCTTCGCCTTCGAGCTTAGCGCCGATGAAGACATTATTAAGTGTATCGTAGAATTTTTTTTCTTTGGTCATATTTAAAATTGATTTACATTTATTTAGCTTGTACAAATGTAGATTAAATTTTTCTAATCTACGTATAAATGTTCAAATCGTAGATTAAAACATTTTAACTTACGTCTTGTCATGCAAAACATGAACTTATTTGAAGTTTGTCATTTACAGTTTGAAATTTCTTTTCCCCAGAAACTCCGCAGCATTCTTCCAAAGCAGTTTCTCTCTGGATTCCTGACTCAGAGAACTCATAGATTCTATAAGTATTCCAGGTTCATGTTCGCCAAGCGGAAAAGGATAATCCGAACCAAGAACTATTTTTTCATCCCCGACGAGATCAACTAAATATTTCAGAGCTGTTTCATCATGCACAAGCGAGTCGAGATAAAACTTACCGAGATATTCTCTCGGATTGATTTTGTTGTCTACAGCGACTAAATCCGGTCTGACGTTGAATCCGTGTTCGATACGACCGATAGTGAACGGAAACGATCCTCCTCCGTGAGAGAAACAAACTTTAAGTTTTTTGAATCTTTCAAACACTCCTCCGAAAATCATAGAGCAGATTGCAAGCGAAGTTTCCGCAGGCATACCGACAAGCCAGGGAAGCCAGTATTTCGGCATCTTTTCCTTTCCCATCATATCCCATGGATGAACGAATATAGCTGCGCCGAGGTCTTCCGCCGCTTCATAAACGGGAAACAAGTTTTCGTTGTCGAGATTCCAGTCATTAACATGAGAGCCGATTTCAATTCCGGAAAGCCCGAGATCTGTAATGCATCTTACCATTTCCTTAACAGCAAGATCAGGAGACTGCATCGGCAGAGTTCCGAAGCCGAGAAATCTGTCCGGATATTCTTTTACAACTGATGTTATATGATCATTTAGAAACTGCGAAAGATCATATGTATCATCGGGTTTCGCCCAGTAGCTGAACATTACTGGAACTGTTGATAAAACCTGAATACTGACTCCGGAGTGATTGCAGTTATTTATCCTCACGGCTGAGTCCCAGCAGTTGCTCTGAATCTCGCGGAATAACTTTCCGTCGATCATCATTTTTGCACAGCACGGTTTGTAATGATCAAGCCTTACAAAGCCTCCGTAGCCGTATTTCTCCTTCAGGTCAGGCCAGTTTTCGGGGAGGATATGTGTGTGGATGTCTATCTTCATATTCAGTTACAAATTACAAGATTGAAATTACAAATTTTTTAAATTTTCTTTAGTAGTTGTTTGTATTTTACTTATTATTTTTAAAAGTTCTTCACTATCATTAAACAAAGATTTAAAGATTTCGCTGTTAATATAATTAGTATCATGTAATATTCTTAACCAATATCTGGATTCTCTTGCTTCTTTATAAGCAATTGATAGTTTTGATAAAAAATCTTTTTGAGACTGCCCACCGGAAGCTTCTTCAACAATTGCTCCAATTGATGTTCCACTTCTCAGTATTTGTTTAGACAGACAATATTCTTTTTGTTCTTTATTTAAATATTGATACAGTTTTACTATTCTTATAGAAAAACTATAACTTTTTGCTTGTATTATGCTTTCTTAGTTAATTTTAAATTTCTCCTTACTATTATTCTCACTACAAAATCTTACGAAAAATATTTAAAATTTGAAACTTGTAACTTTTACATTACAGGAGGACTCATCACCGTTCCGCACTTCTTACACGTTCTCTTGCTTTCATCTCCCCAGAATTTTTCAAAAATAGGAGGCAATTGCGTTACAATATTTGTCAGCTTTACAAATTCCTCATAGAGCTTTTCGCCGCAGTTCTCACAGTACCACTGAAATCCGTCCAGTTCGCTGTCATCTCTTTTCCTTTCTATGACCATTCCAATAGTATTTGCAGGTCTCTGCGGAGAATGAGGAATGTTAGGCGGCAGATAAAACATTTCGCCTTCCTTAATATGAATGTCCCGCGGTTTACCGTCTTCGATGATTTTTACAGTGATATCACCTTCAATCTGATAGAAAAATTCCGCTCCGTCTTCATAGTGATAATCTTTTCTTGAATTCGGACCGCCGACAACCATGACTATCAGATCGCCATCGACCATGCATTTATTTCCTACAGGCGGTTTTAATAAATGCCTGTTTTCTTCAATCCATTTTTTGAAATTAAATGAGCTTAACATGTTTTCCTCCGTTTAAATTTTTTTTTAACTTAATACACTTTATCAATAATATCTATAAACTTATTTCTCTGTCCGGAATATGCATCCTCTGTTTATCCGTTAATATTTTAATCTGGCGCAGTGAAATAATCCCGGAATTAGCCGCTTAATTTTTAAAATAAATTGGATTTAAAAATTAAGATATAAGAAGTAAATTAAACTTTTCAAACAATGATTTTAAAATGACAAAAAACACGGATAATTTTTTGAATCCACGGTCAGGTTATACTTATGAAGACCTTTACAATCCATTCAGATTAAAAAAGCTTGCGGAAGATTTTTACGGATATTTTGAAAATTATGACAGGGATAAATACTCTCTTTTCGAAAAGTACAGATTATCGGAGGGAAAAGGATTCAGCAGTCTTCAGATATCGGAAATACTGATAAACGCATCGGTTGTATTATCCGAATTTATTACAGAACTGTTTCAGATTGAAAACGAGCAGAATAAATTTTTTGAAGAAGCTGAATATGAAAAGGACATACTTAATTTCAAAAAGGATTTTGTACAGAGAAGAGTTTTTAAAAAATACAAAGCCGGAGACCTTGAAAGACTTGATCTGAAAGAACTCAATGATTTTGTTTCAGAATTAAAGAACATTGCTTTTCCCGGTTATGACTTTGCCGGTGACGAAGAAAAATACACGGCAAAATTTATCCTTGAGATTGCCGAGACTGAAAAAAATTACAGATGGTTTTATGAAGGGGACAAGTTTGCGCCGGAAGGATTTGAGATACCGGAAGAAGTAAAAACAAAAGCGGAGAAATTTCTCGGAATTCTGAGGGAGGAAGGATTACTGGACAAAGGTAATCCCGGTGACGAAAAAAACGATCTTGCCGGAATCAGGGAAATACTCGATAAGATTGAAAAATGTATATTTGTCAGGAAATACATTGATGAAACAGTAAAGAACTGGATTTCATATTTTGAACCGAAGAAAATCAATTTCAATAAGCTGGTTAACTTTGACATTCCAGACGAAAAATTTCCGGAAATGATACAGGCACCGCAGGGCAAACACCGTCCGAGACTGGGATTCAAGCTTACCGATCCGCGAATGAGAAAAAGAGAAGTTATGAATCATCTTGATTACTGCATGTATTGCCATGAAAGAGAAAAGGATTCATGTTCAAAAGGACTTGATGACAGATTCGGCGTCAGAAAATCCAATCCTCTCGGAATAAAACTCGACGGCTGTCCTCTTGACGAAAAAATATCCGAAATGCAGTTTGTAAGAAAACTCGGTTATCCGCTTGCTTCGCTGGCGCTGATAATTATTGACAACCCGAATGTTCCCGGAACCGGACACAGAATCTGTAATGACTGCATGAAGGGTTGTATTTTTCAGGCGCAGGAACCTGTAAACATTCCTCAGATAGAAACAAACATTGTCACTGATATCTTCAGACTTCCTTACGGATTTGAAATTTATTCGCTTCTGACCAGATGGAATCCGATTAATATTAAAAGACCATATCCTCTTCCTTATAACGGGAAAAACATACTGGTGGCAGGAATGGGACCTGCCGGATATACACTTACACATTTTCTTCTGAATGAAGGATTCGGAGTTGCAGGTATAGACGGACTTAAAATAGAAAGAGTTCACGAAAAATACACGGGTGTAAAAAACGAAAACGGTTTTGTTAAATTTCCTCAGCCCGTAAAATATTTTTATGATGAAATACAGCAGGATCTTGACAAAAGAGTTCTGCAGGGTTTCGGCGGGGTCTCGGAATACGGAATAACGGTAAGGTGGGATAAAAATTTTCTCACGGCAATTTATATAAATATTGCAAGAAGGGAAAACTACAGACTTTATGACGGTGTCAGATTCGGCGGTACATTAACGGCGGAAGATGCCTGGGAGCTCGGTTTTGATCATATTGCAATGGCGACCGGCGCAGGAAAGCCGACGATAATCAGAATGAAAAACAATCTGATAAGAGGCATCAGAAAGGCATCTGATTTTCTTATGGCGCTTCAGCTTACAGGCGCGGCGAAACAGGATAATCTTGCCAATCTGCAGCTTCAGCTTCCTGCAGTTGTAATCGGAGGAGGACTTACTGCGATTGATACCGCTACCGAATCACTTGCATATTATCCTGTTCAGGTTTTGAAAGCTCTTGAAAAATACGAAAACATTGTAAGCAAATTCAGCGAAGAAGAATTCTGGAAATTGTATGATGATGAAGAAAAGGAAATTATGAAGACATTTATTTTACACGGCAGGGAAATCAGGAAGGAAATTGAAACCGCAGAAAAAGAAAACAGAAAACCGGATCCTGTTCCGTTGCTTAATAAATGGGGAGGAGTAACTATAGTTTACAGAAAGAGACTCATTGATTCGCCGGCATACAGAATGAATCACGAAGAAATTATTGAAGGCTTTAACGAAGGAATAAAATTCGTGGAAAAAATGTCGCCGGTTGAAGCAGTAAGGAATAAATACGGAGCGGTTCAGGAAATGAAATTCGAACTTCAGGAATTGCATACTGATCCTGAAACTGGTAAGGAGAAACTTGTAAACTCGGGAAAATTTATGACATTTGCGGCAAAGTCAGTAATGGTTGCGGCAGGAACTTCACCGAACATTGTTTATGAAAAGGAACATCCGGGTTCATTCCGCATCGATGAAACAAAATATTCCTTTAAGCCATATTCCGTTGATTCTGATGACAGAGGAAATTTTCTTATGATTCCTTCGGAAGATGCAGAAGGCGCATTCTTTACTTCCTATAAAAAGGATAATAAACTTATTTCATATTACGGAGACAATCATCCGAAATATGCCGGAAATGTTGTTAAAGCTATGGCATCTGCAAAAGACGGTTTTAAAAAAATCACCGGTATATTCAGCAGGGAAATTTCCGAAATGAGTAATGATGAAGAAGCTGTAAAGGAGAGAAGCGTTAATTTTAAAAATCTTGTGACAAAGCTTGACAGAGGACTGACGGCAACAGTTGAAGACATCATAAGACTTACGCCTTCGATAGTTGAAGTGATTGTCAAAGCTCCTTTTGCGGCAAAAAAGTTCAGGCCGGGACAGTTTTACAGACTTCAGAATTATGAAACCGAAGCACAGAGGAAAGACGGATTTCTTCTTACGATGGAAGGTCTCGCAATGACAGGCGCCTGGACTGATGTTGAAAAGGGTCTTCTCTCGATGATAGTTCTTGAAATCGGCGTTACTTCAAGACTTGTTGCTCATCTGAAGAAAGGCGAGAGAGTTGTAGTAATGGGACCGACAGGTTCTCCGACTGAAATTCCCGAAGGAGAAACCGTACTTCTTGCCGGAGGCGGACTGGGTAATGCAGTATTGTTTTCAATAGCGGATGCTCTGAAGAAAAAAGGCAACAGTGTAATATATTTCGCGGGATATAAAAATTCCCGGGATGTTTACAAGATGGACGAAGTCGAAGCCGGAACAGATCAGGTTATCTGGAGCAATGACACTGGAGATGAAATCATTCCGAGAAGGAAACAGGATCTGACATTCAGGGGAAACATTGTTCAGGCAATGAAAGCTTATTCAGACGGAAAACTCGGAAAGAAAATGTTCGATTTCGGAAACATTGACAGAATCATTGCTATCGGCAGCGATAAAATGATGAATGCCGTAAAGGAAGCAAGACATACGGTTTTCAGTGACGTGCTGAAAGAGCATACGGGAATAGGAAGCATTAATTCGACGATGCAGTGCATGATGAAAGAGATCTGCGCCCAGTGTCTGCAGAGACATATTGATCCGGAAACAGGCAGGGAGACATTTGTATTTTCGTGTTTTAATCAGGATCAGAAACTTGATGAAGTTGATTTTGTCAGTCTGAATGAAAGGCTGAAATCAAACTCAGTTCTCGAAAAACTCAGTAATCTGTATTTGTCATATTTATTTTCCGAGAAAGAATTCGGTAAAAACGGGATTGATAAAAAGGAAAAGAAAGAGAGTATTATGGACGGGCATTGAGATATTTTATAACAACTCTGATCTCAGTGCAGACATTAAATCTTATTTTTAAATATTTCTTTCATAAATGAATGATTTTTCTCAGAAACCTTCATCATTCTTTGTTTCAACAGAAATACCGCCGTCTCTGTCAATTGTCAGTTTTATTTCCGCAGGTCTGCAGCAAACTTCGCAGTCTTGAATAAACTCCTGATCGCTTCCTGCAGTAATGTCAATATCAACGGTGTTTTCTTCACCGCAATACGGACATGTAAAGAAGATTTCTTTATTCAAGGGTTATTTTACTGATTGTTAAACAATTTAATCTTTTTTCTTTATCACATACAGATATCTTTCATATTCTGATTTCATTACATCATCAGCTTCACTGATCCGCTCTTCATAAATTTTCAGGTTGTTTTCATTTTCAAATTCCTGTTTGTATTTTTCCGCAACTGCTTTGGTATTTATCCAGTGATTTTTTTCTTCGGCCGTGAAATCAAATTTTCTGTAATCCAGATTCAGATTTTCAAGTATCCCGGAAAATTTTTTCCTGCCGGAATTAATCAGATCAGTATAAAAGATAAATGCAGATCCGTTTTCCTCAAGCAATCCGATGATATGTCCGACAGTCTTTTCTTTATCCTTATTAAAATACAAAGAATCTACGGCTATTATCTTAGTAAATTTTTTCCTGAGCCGGTTAAGATTTCTTATATCCATTTCCAGATATTTTATACCGGATTTATCTTTCACTCTTTCATTTGCCGATTGAATTGTCCCGGGAGCAAAGTCAATTCCTGTTGCTTTGAAAAAGTATTTATCAAAAAGATACTCGAGCATTTCACCCGGACCGCAGCCTATATCCAGCACCTTATCGGTATTTTTAAAGTCCGCAGCTTCTTCCAGTTTTTCAATCTGATGTTTGTTTATCATGCTGTAAAGAAACATATCCGTTCCGTAAACTTCTTTGCAGAATTTTCTGTATGCTTTGCTTTTATAATGTTTCAAAAAACCTTCGTCGAAACCCTGCTTCATAAATTCAGCATTGCATTTTTCTCCTTCTTTCAAACCGGCTTTAGTGAAAACAAACTCTCCGTTTAATTCCCTCAGCATTGATTTTTCCAACAGCGAATTTATTAACTCCTGATGATTTTCTAGTTTCCAGTATTCAGCTTCCTTTTCAACCAGTTCCCTTGTAATGCTTTTATTCGAACTTTTAAACAATACAGCAAGAAGAGCTTTCTCTCCGGAATTTAAAATTAACTTTTTCATACAGCTAGTAATTTATTTAAAATGATTCAGTAAAATCTGAAACGAGCCGTTAATTAAAATTAAAGTGCTTGCAAATCCGCCGAGTGCTCCGCCGAGATGAGCTTCATGACCGATATTTCCGAGACGGCTTTTCATTCCGTAAACCGAAAACGCTATCCAGAGAACAGCGAATAAATATGCAGGCATTGGAATGAAGAATACATAAAGCATGCTTTGCGGAAAGAAAATTATGTAAGAGAAAACGATTCCCGATACTGCGCCGGAAGCTCCGACGGCAACGTATTCCGGATTATTGTAATGAAAAACAACCGTTAGCAGAGAACCGCATATCAGGCTTATAAAGTAAATCAGGAAAAAATAAATACTTCCGCTGAAAGTTCCGAGACTTTGTACAAAGAAAGATTCAAGGAATGTTCCGAAAGTGAACAGCGCAAACATATTAAAGAACAAATGCATAAAATCCGCATGCAGAAAAGCAGAGGTTATCATCTGATAAAACTTTTTTTCATGAACAATCTGATAGGGCCATTCGGAAAAATGAATTCTGTAATACTGGTCTCCGTAAAAAGCCCAGAGGGATATGGCAACATTGGCAAAAACCAGTGTAAGTGTGACAGGTGAATCAAAAAAAGAGTTCATATTAAATACATATAAATTTAAAATTCACAAAAGCTGATTATTGTTTATTTAATATCTTTCTGATAATTCCCGGACCTTCGTAAATAAGTCCGGTATATATCTGAACAAGCGATGCTCCGTATTTTATTTTTTCGTCAAAATCATTACGGGAAAAAACACCTCCGGAACCGACAAGAAAAAGCTTTGTGCCGGAAATTTTTGAATTCATATCGTTTAGTTTTTTCAGAACCTTTCCTGACATTGATTTCAGCGGTTTTCCGCTCAGACCGCCTTCTTCCTGTATTTCTTTGACAAGCTTTGGTCTCTGAACCGTAGTATTGGTTGCTGTTATTCCGCTTATTTTATTTTTTACTGCAATCCTGAAAACGGATTCTATCATTTCTGAATTCAGATCAGGCGCTATTTTCAGAAAAATACATTTGGGTTCACATGAATGCAATTCCGACAATTCAATATTTTTTTTCATGATCTGCGAAAGAAGTTCGTCAAGATAGTTTTCTTCATGAAGTTTTCTCAGGCCTTCTGTATTCGGCGAAGAAATATTAACCGTAAAATAATCGGCAACTGGAAATAATTTTTCGAGACAGATTTTGTAATCTTCAAAAGCAGACGTAATTGGTGTATCTTTATTTTTTCCTATATTAACACCGATAATAAAATCTTTACCGGTAAATTTTTTTGCTTCTTCGATATTTTTTCTGATTTCATCTGCGCCGGAATTATTAAAACCGAGACGGTTAATCAAAGCATTGTCTTTTTTAAGCCTGAAAATCCGCGGCTTTTTATTGCCTGACTGTGCGACGGGAGTTACTGTTCCTATTTCAATATGTGAAAAGCCGAGAGCTTCCCAGAATCTTACAGCAATGCCGTTCTTGTCAAAACCTGCAGAAAGACCCAGTTTGTTTTTGAATTTCAGATTTCCCGCAATAAAATAATCCGGATGAGAATTCTTTTTATGCGGAGAATAAAGAAACCTGAAAACAGGTAAAAACAAAGTGTTTTTTGAAACAAAATTCAGAATAAAATCATGAATATTTTCCGGATCAAAAAGAAAAAGCACCGGACGGATAAATATCTTATAAATCAAAACCTGTCAGCATTAAATTCAGTGAAAAAAAAAGTCCTTGATATATGGTCAAGGACTTGAAATTTTTACATTTTTATAAATTAAAAACTTTTAAAAACCGTGTCGGAACGGCAGGATTCGAACCTGCGGCCTCCAGTTCCCAAAACTGGCGCGATACCGGGCTACGCTACGCTCCGAAAGTTGCACAATTTACACATAATAATCATTTTATTCAAACCCATTTTTGCCGCTTTTCTTTCGTTTTTTATAAATTGTAGAGAATTTCTTTACAAAAAGTGTGGAAAAAAAGGACAGTCTCAAAATTCAACCAAAACTGACGTAAAATTTTGATAAAAAATGGCTGTTTGCGGCACGGCAATTGTAAACTACATTATTGTATACAAAAACATCTTAAACAATAAAAAACATCTTATGAAAAGACAAATCAAAAAAATCACACTGATTTCAGTTTCACTTTTCCTTGTTCAGGTATTTTCATCCTGTACAAAGGAAGTACCGCCCGAACTCAAAAACACCAATAAATCAAATATTACAGATCAGCAAAAGATGCCTGACGATTCTATTCACAGAAAATATCTCACGGAAATGGGTCACGGGACAGGAAAGGAAAATGAAAGCGGAACAGAAAGTGTCGGAGATAAAACCGCTGATATTCTGATGAAAGAGGCTGATGAAGCAGACAGTAAATATACAGAGAGCAAATCTGAAAAGGACAGGGAAGAATGCATAGAAAAGCAGATGCTGGCGGCTAATTTTCTGATGTTTGAAGCAGATCTTCCTCCAAAGGATAAATACAAACCGGCATTAGTCAGATACAGAAGAGTGTTACAGCTTGATCCGAAGAATACGGAAGCAGCACAGAATAAGAAACAGATTGAAGAAATTTATGAATCGATGGGAAAACCGATTCCTAATTAAAATTAAATAAAACTATAACAATATGAAAAAGTCAACAATAATAGGATCATTAACAATAGCAGTTTTTCTTGTGGCAGGGTTTTTTGCTTTCAGCGAAAGCAAAATTGAATATTCGGATTTCGGAAAAGCTTCAGAAATTCATAAGACCTGTCAGGTAAAAGGAAGCTGGATAAAAGACAAAGAAGCGAAGTTCGACGCAACTACAAATCAGTTTATATTTTATATGAAAGATGAAAAAAACAATGAAATGAAGGTTGTTCTCGACGGAGCAAGACCGAATAATTTTGAAATGGCAGAATCGGTCGTGGCAAAGGGAAAAGTAAAAGACGGCTATTTTCACGCAAAAGAAGTGCTGACGAAATGTCCTTCAAAATATGAAGGAAAAGGACAGGATGTAAAACAATCCGGATTATAAATTAAAAAAATTAGAACAATGGGTCTGTTAATAATACAGTCTGCGTTTATAGCAGCAATAATTTCAACGGTTTTTTATTTTCTTTCAAGCAGAGGAAACGATAAATTCATAAGATTCGGAAGAATATTCTTCCACATTTCAGTAACAGGAACGATACTTTCGGCTTCATATCTGCTTTATCTGATTATCACGCATCAGTTTCAGTTTACTTATGTCTGGAATTACAGTTCAAAAAGTCTGCCGGTAAATCTTCTTGTTTCAACGTTTTATGCAGGTCAGGAAGGCAGTTTTCATCTGTGGGCATTTATGATGTCAGTACTAGGAATTTTTTTGCTTCAGTTTCTGATTAAAAGAGATTCATTTGAAAAAAGTCAGTCACATTCGGTAAAGAAGGACTATTATGAATCACATGTAATGCTTATATATTCACTGATTCAGTCTTTTCTTCTTTTTGTACTTATACTTAAATCCCCGTATTTATATGTCTGGGAATCATTTCCTAAAGAAGCAGCTGTTGGATTTGTTCCGGAAGACGGGAGAGGATTAAATCCGTTGCTGCAGAATTTCTGGATGACAATTCACCCTCCGATTTTATTTGCGGGATTTACCGCATTAACTGTTCCGTTTTGTTTTGCAATAGCCGCCCTAATAAAAAATAACTACAGTAAATGGATGAAGCTTGCTTTGCCATGGACATTGTTTGCCGGAATGATACTGGGGCTTGGAATAATGCTCGGAGGATACTGGGCATACGGAGTGCTCGGATGGGGCGGATACTGGGGCTGGGATCCTGTTGAAAATTCATCTCTGGTTCCGTGGATAATAATCGTTGCCGCTATACATACTATGGTTGCTGAAGAAAAAACCGGGGGTTTCAAAAAAACAAGTCTTACACTCAGTATATTGGCTTATGTGATGGTATTATATTCGACATTTCTGACACGCAGCGGAATACTCGGAGATGCATCCGTTCACTCTTTTGTAGATCCCGGACAGGAAGTTTATCTTTTTCTTGTAATATTTCTGACATTATTCGGCGGCGGCGGAATAGCCCTTATATTATTTAGATTAAAAAGTCTCGGTGTAAATTCCGATGATAAACCCGTAAATATACTTTCAAGAGAATCCGCATTATTTACCGGAGCCGTTACATTAATGGCAATATCCGCTGTTGTAGCAGTAGGAACAAGCTGGCCGATTATATCTAACGGAACGGTTGATATTGCATTTTACAATAAAATGAATCTGCCTCTTGCAATAATTCTGACTCTAGTAAACGGAATCAGTATTCTTCTTGCATGGAAACATACTGAAGAGAAGAGATTTTTAAAAAGTCTTTATTTACCGGCAATTATATCTGTAATATTGACAATTATACTTTCTGTTTATGCTGGAAAAGATATTTTAATCGGAATATTTATTGCAACATCACTATTTGCTCTGATAATTAACGGCAGAATCGGGTTCAATATTTTCCTGAAAAACAAAGAAAAATCAGGGGCTTACATAGCGCATTTTGGAATTATGATTTTGTTTCTGGGAATAGTCGGTTCATCAATTTATTCCGAAGAAGTAAATCTTTCTCTTCCGCTTAACGAACCAAAGGAAGCTCTCGGATATAAAATTACATATAAAGGTTCTTCTCCGTTCAAAGAAAACGCAGAAAATAAATTTCATTTTAATGTAGTTGTGGAAAAAGAAGGAAAAGGTTTTCTTCTTCAACCGGTAATGTATTACAGTGAATATTCGCAGGGACTGATGAAGAATCCCGATATTGCTAATTTAGTTACAAAGGATTTTTATCTTTCGCCGATGTCGCTTGAAGAGCCGAAGGAATATTCGGAAAATGACATTGTAACAATTAAAAGAGGCGAAGAGAAGGAAATTAAAGGAATGAAAGTGAAATTTCTTGATTTTGACAGATCGAAATTCAGTCAGGAATCAATGCAGGAAGGAAAAGAAAATATTATAGGTGCAGAGCTTGAAATTACATCCGGATATGAAAAGGAAAATCTTATTGCGGAACAGATGATGTCACAGGGTGAAACACAGCAAATACCTGTTAAACTACAAAATAACGACAGATATACATTTTATCTTACGAAAGTTACGGTTGCCGGAGAATCCGAAATCGATCTTGCTGTAACAGACGACCTTATGAAGACTTCAACAGACGCTCCGGAAATGCTTGTTCTTACCGCAAGCGTTAAGCCGTTTATCAATTTTGTATGGGGAGGAACAATTATAATGGTTCTGGGATTTTTTTATTCTCTGAACGGAAGATACAGGAAATTTAAAAATGAAAAGTCATTAAATACGGTTCTGCTGAAGAAAAACAATATCAATGAAAGAAACGGACATCACAAGAAAATTCTGAATAACCATATACAGCATACAGTTCATAAAAATACAGATTAAATAAAAATGTCCGGTACCGGAGTTTCAGATGTTCTCCGGTATCGGTTTTCACCGGTACCGGAGTTTCCGAGATGTTCTCCGGTATCGGTTTCCTCCTACGCCGGGATGAAATTTTGCTGACTCAGCAGATATTCCGGCGTATTTTTTTGTAAATATAATTTAAATAACTTAAATATAAAGACGAAAATAAATCAACAGACAATAATTCAGAGTTACATTTTATTACAAAACTTAAACTCAGGAAATTATATATTTAAATTGTATATAAGAAGAGTAATTTGAATTGAAACTAAAAACGGCTTTATAATAAATTAAAAAAATAAAGGAGTATAAAATGAGACATTTTTTCAATACAGCATTGGTTTTATTCTTCCTGATTCATAATGTAAAACACGCAGATTCACAATGGGTGCAGGCTTCTTCCGGAATGAACGGAGGTGATGTGAGATGTATTGCAGTAAACGGAAGCACAATATACTGCGGAACATATTTTTACGGTGTTTACAAATCTACGGATAACGGAATAAGCTGGACTCAGACATCACTTGATGTTAAGACCGCAATCAATTCAATTGCAGTGAGCGGGAATACCGTTTATGCAGGAACAAATCTGCACGGACTTTACATTTCAACAAACGGAGGACAGAACTGGTCTCCGACCTCTTTAACAACACAGGTTGTATCGTCAATATTCATAAACGGCAGTAATGTATATCTCGGTACTGATATCGGAGTTTATATTTCAACAAACGGCGGCACAAACTGGACACAGACATTTAATAATAATGAAGTATATGCAGTGACGGTAAACGGAAGCAGCATTTATGCTTCGAGAGGGATTGCCAACGGAGTTTATGTTTCTACCAGTAACGGCGCAAACTGGACTCAGACTTCTTTAAATAACAGAGCTGTATATGCTTTAACTGCAAACGGGAACAATATCTATGCCGGAACGAACAATTACGGATTTTATTATTCGACAAATAACGGGGTTAACTGGACTCAGTCATCCTTTAACTCGGCATTAATTTATTCACTGGCATTATCCGGAAGCACTATTTATGCCGGCACAGGCGAAGGAGTTTACAGGTCGGATAACGGCGGTGCAAGCTTCACGCTTGTATCTCTCGGAACACAGATAGTGCAGAATATTGCGATTAACGGGAGCAGTTTCTTCGCAGGCACAAAAAACGGAATCTTTTTTTCCGGCAACAGCGGATCAACCTGGTCACAAAGTGAATTTCATAATATTTCAGTTTACAGCTTTGCAAATTCATTAAGCGTAATTTTTGCCGGAACCGGCGGATACGGCGTATTTAAAAGCACAAACACAGGAAGCAACTGGACACAGACTTCGCTGAACTCAGGAAGTATTCTTTCACTTGCTTATACCGGAAGTACAGTTTATGCGGGAGCAGATAACGGTGTTTATATTTCCTCCGACAACGGAGACACCTGGAATTCAACACCTCTGAATAATGAAGCTGTATATTCAATAGCAGTTAACGGAAGCACAATATATGCAGGAGGCGGATACGGATTTCATATCTCCACAAACAACGGACTAAACTGGTCAGCTACTTCATTTCAGGAAGTCTGTCTTGATCTGGTATTAAGCGGAAACACATTATATGCAGGAACTTACAACGGTGTATTTTATTCCACAAACGGCGCTTCAAGCTGGATTCAGACTTCATTAAGCAATGAATCCGTCAATGCGGTTATTGTGAACGGAAACAATCTTACGGCTGGAGTAAGCTATAACGGAGTATTTGTCTCGACAAACAACGGAGCAAACTGGTCACAGACTCCGCTTAACAGTTTGGATGTGCTGTCTCTGAAATCATCCGGCGGTTATTTGTTTGCAGGTACTTATGAAGGAGGGATTTACATTTCTTCCAATAACGGACAAAACTGGATTCAGAAAAATCAGGGATTTGGCAACCAGACAATTCCGGATATTGCAGTAACATCGGGAATTGTTTTTGCTGCTACTGAAGTAAATTCAGTCTGGAAAAGGAATTTCTCTGAAATCATAGGAATAAGGCAAATCAGCGGAGTGATTCCGGAATCATTTTCACTTAAACAGAATTATCCGAATCCCTTTAATCCGAAGACTGTAATCCGTTATGAAATCAACAGTGCAGATTTCATAACTTTAAAAGTATTTGATGTATCGGGGAAAGAAATTTCAACTCTTATAAACGAAAAGCAAAATCCCGGAGTTTATGAAACGGATTTTGAAGCCGGAAATCTCTCAAGCGGAATATATTTTTATACACTGGAATCAGGTGAATTTACCGATACTAAAACTATGGTATTAATAAAGTAATTTTGAACAAGTTTATTTTTAAATTAAACAGTAATTAAAATGAAAAACTATCTGATAATAATAACAATGTTGATGATTGGTTTCAGTGCTGATGTAAAATCACAATTAGTTCAGAGCAATTATCAGGGAGTCACGGTTCCGCAGTTTATATGTTCGGGCGGGACAACAAGACTTCCTTATATTTTCAGAGCAACGGTGACCGGATTACAGCCGAATTCAAATTACAGATACTATTCACAGGCGTGCAGATATACAGATTTCGGCAGTACAAACTCAGGTGCGGGAAATCCGGTTTTTATAAACGGCACAAATTTCAGATATTCAACGTCAACGAATTTATCCACGGCAGGAGCATATGACTCACTTACGACTGATGCTTCGGGTAACTATACCGGATGGTTCGGCTTTGTTAATACAGGCAATGCCAGATTTACAGCTGGAAATTTTATATATCCTTCCATAACTCTGGACAGTATAGGAAACGGATCAACCAAATACAGATTTGCTTTAAGTGATTCGATTATGGTTCTCGGATTTTCCGATTCAGCAATATCGACTTCAGGAACAGGAATTTACGGAATATCCGATGCCAATCCCAAGAACATAATTACGCTTTATGATAATATTAACAATACAGGCAGGCCGTTATCAATGGTATATGCCGAGAACGACGGAATTGATGCTTCTGTAATGACTTCACTTGTACAGTATTATACAGACAGTGTGGATGCAAGAAACGGAAGATTCGGAACGGTCATTCCTAATATACTTCCAAACGGAGTAAGAAGGATAAATGTGCTGAGATTAAGCGACGGTTCCGTAGCAAATTTTATAACTGATGCCGACGGTATCTGGCCAAGCGGAACAAACACCGTTAATCCGCACGGAGGCTCCGCTAATCCGCTCAGGTTGTCACAGCTTGATGTTATTCTTACTGTAAAAAATGTTATTGCTGGTCCGGAAAAGTTTTCGCTTGAACAAAATTATCCGAATCCGTTTAATCCTTCCACTTCAATCACATTTTCAATTCCGGATAACGGAAATGTAAAGTTATGTATTTATGATTTGCTCGGAAGGGAAGTCAGTATTGTTATTAAAGGAAATTACGGCAAAGGCAGCTATAATGTAAGTTTTAACGGAGAGAGTCTGAATTCCGGAGTTTATTTTTACAGTCTGGATTTTACAGGAGAAAACGGACAGAATTTTTCGGACAGGAAGAAGCTGGTGCTGATAAAATAAAAATCTGACTTATCAAATTGCGGTACACATAAAAAAAGGTTACAGAATATTTTCTGTAACCTTTTTATTTAAACATTCAGAACTCCAATAATTACTTCTGAAGAATCATTCTCATAGTTTTTACAAAACCGGCAGAAGAAGTCTCATCTGAACCTGCAGAGATTCTGTAAAAATAAACTCCAGAGGAAACTCCGGTTCCGGAGTTGTTTGTTCCATCCCATTCAACATTATGCGAACCTGAATTCTGTCTTACATTATTTACAAGTGTCCGGATTTCATTTCCGAGTACATCGTAAATAACCAGTTTTACATTTGAAGATTTTGGAAGAGAATAATTTATTGTTGTAACCGGATTAAAAGGATTTGGAAAATTCTGTGACAGTTCATAACTCTCAGGAATCACGGAAGTCGTACTATTTTCAATACCGACAAGACCGGGATAATTCAATGAATATCTCAAAGCCCTTACAATTTCACCGCCCGGAGTATAACTCCATACTGTTGTGCCTGAAGAAGTAACTTCAAGCATTTTTCCGCTGGTAGACTGAGCAAGCAATGTATTTCCGTTTGGAAGTCTCTGACAGCCTCCGAGATGATTCGAATAAAATCCTGAAGCAGAATAACTCCAGACAGGAGATGCCGGACCGAAAGCAGTTCCGGGAGTATATGAATAATGACCAAGACTGTCCATTGGAGGAGCAATTTCCACTACCATAGACGATCCTGTACCTTCCCTGTTATTGAATGCCATGATATGTCCTCCGCCCGGTAGAGTATCATTTATCCATACAGAACAGTGTACAACATTAAAAACCTGAGATCCCGGAGCTCTGTAATTTGACGGACATCCCCAACGGTATAAAAAATCACCTCCTCTGCCGCTGTTGCCTCCGGTATGCCCGGCTGCTTCTGCTGTTGTTGTGCTGTGATCTATAACATAAACTTCATCGAGAGTGTGTGAAGAAATCACTATCTGATCAAGATCCGCATTGTAACTTATACCGTTGATATGCATCCAGTCTCCCGTACCAGAACTGCCGACGTTAATATCGAGTAGTTCCGGATGATCTGCCACAACTCCGTAATTTGCTTTTGTAGGATCATGATCCTGAATCAGATGATCCCAGGCATGCCACTGCCAAACGATTGTTCCGCCTGTGGAACCGGAAGGCTGGACTTCAATAATATGATCCGGCCAGATTACGGCACTGTGATTTAATCCGGCTGCAACAGCCTGCGCTGCAGTCTTTACTTCCCATGCAATCAGCAGCACATTTCCGTTAGGCATCGGCTCAATGTCATGATGTGATCTGTAAGTATTACTGCTGTATGTATATTCCCAGATCAATGATCCCGAATATGAATATTTCTGCACAATTCCGGCGGCAGCACCGCCGTTTATGGAAGAACCTGTTGACAATGCAGGACGAATCAAATCCCCGTTCGGAAGCAGATAAACCGAATATCCTCCGCTTCTGGTATGTGTCCAGTATTTTACCACTGTGTTATTCAGATCAATAAGATTTGTTCTTGTATTGCTTGCAGTATACAATGTATATCCAGGATAAGGCTGTGCTTTGACTTTAGTAATGCTGGCCTGTATGATTAAAATCAGCAGAATTAAAACGGAAAGTTGCTTGATGTTTTTGGACATAATGAATTTTTTTTAAAAGTAATATTGTGAATAATTTTTATTTAAGTAAAATCATTTTTTTTGTGACAGAATTAACTGCATCATTTTTATTGACGGATCCGGCTGATGTAAATTTATAAAAGTACATTCCTGTAGAAACCGGATTTCCGTTTCCGTCCTTACCGTTCCATTCAAGTGAATAGTTACCGGAATTTCTGTATTCATAGTTTAAAAGTGACACAACTTCCTTTCCTGTATAATCATAGATTGTCAGAGATACAGCTCCGGGTTTAAAAAGCGTAAAATCAATTCTTGTTGAAGGATTAAACGGATTCGGATAATTCTGGCTTAAATAAAAATCTTCCGGAACAGAAACTTCATTTGATAAAACAGCCTGTTCGCAGTTTATTCCGAGTGTATTCAGCTGTGACTGCACGCTTGTTCTTCTCAGCAATACAAATGATTTCAGACCCGGAATTCTTCTGCCTGAAACCGTGATATCGCTCACCAGATTATTTTCGAACTGTGTGCTTGAGAACATTTTTCTGGGATCTTCATTAACATATTGTCTTACGGCATTTGCTAGACTGTCAATTTTTGGAAAAAGCAGAGTTGTTGAAAAATATGAATTAAATAAATTGCAGAAAGCCATCAGATAATCGTTGTTTAATGAACTGTTGCCCGTAATCTTTGAAAACAACGGTCTTGCAGTATCGTTTACGACATAATTCAGACTGAGATTTTCAATGTTTGAAGGTCCACCTGGTAATCCGCCGAAGCTCAGACCTGCATCCCAGACGATCCATTCAAGCTTGTTTGTCGTCGTCGGATAATAAAAATAAAAATTTCTTCCGCTGTAAACATATGAATCCATATTTCCGAGAAGTATATCCGCTGCAACAGCCTTGTAATAAGCAGATAAGTCTACACGGGAAGTCATATATGAAGGAATCAGGCTTGTATGATTGAGCGTATCAATGAATGAAATCAGTTTTGACCAGGTGGTTGCATTCAGATCGGATTTAAGTTCGTAATGAATCGGATAAAGCGATGTATCGGTTCCGAGCCATCGGAAGTCGGAATATACATCGTCAGAAGTTCCGTAACCGTCGACTGCTTTAAAAAAATCTCCGCTGTTGTTGCCGTATCTTGAATTCAGAAATGTTTTATCTACATGCTCGACAAGCGAATAAAAAGCAAATAAAGTATCATTCACTGAAAGCCTGACAAAATTTCCCCTCGGAGCGGTAATTCCGGCATTTTTACAGAAGTCAAGATGCATTTTCTCTCGAATGAAAGTAGGGTCATTCCAGCAGTTGTTTAGATGAACTCCTTTAAGACCGTTCCACCGCTGACCGCTGACAAATTCATTGAAACTGAGACGAAATGATTTTTTATTGTTCGGATGAGTAAATGAAGAATTTCCTTTCAGTCTGACGCCGACATTTGCATAAGTTACACCGTTTGCAATTACTGTTGCAGACATATACTGTTCAAGTCCCTGGTTATAATAATAAATGAGCGAATCCCAGTAGTTCGGCTGTGAAAATCTAATGTTAACCGTATGAATCTGAATTCCGGTAAACAGGCTGTCGCCTTCGGCTGCTTTAGAAATTCCCGTCCCGGAAAGTAAAATTACCGAAAACAATACTGTTAATACTGAATTTCTTAAGTTATCTGATGAAGATTTCATAATGTATATTTATTTCAAAAATAGTCTAATATAATTTTTACATCAACATACATACAAAACCGTTTACATTTATTTACAAGAGGTTAAGAAAATTAAAACCGTACTTTTTTGAACGGTTAATCAGAGATAATTCTATAAATCCTCAATTAATTTTTCTATTTTTGCCGTAAACCATTCCTTGCCTGCAACAAACTTTTTTTCATTCAAAAGCTGTTTTTTAAGAACAAACAAACCGGTTCTGTTTTTTGACACTGTGTTTTTAAGCAGTAAAGTAAAATAATTAACCGAAACCGAAACAATTTTCTTCTGCTGAAGATTCAGAAAGAACCTGCCTCTTCTTGTATACTGGCTTAAGCTTGAAAGTACAAAAGGAATTGACTCATAATTCTTCTGCTCAAACATAGTCCTTGCCAGAAGGAACTTTGAATTAACAAAATAATGTGAATCTTTAAAGTGTATGTTGTTTAAATGCTCAAGCGTCCTTTTGAAATCCCTCTGATAAAACAGCAATTTTGCTTTTGCAAGATTGTAAGTCTCGTTAGCCAGTTCAGACTTCAGATATTTCCTGTGTTCTTCAATGAATTTTTCCGTCCACTGGAATTTGCCGAGAGGAAACGAAGCATTAACAACATTGTTAAACTCAATATCAAGAAGAAAATCATCAAGAACAAAAATTTCCGTTTCCACCATAAACCTGTAAATTTTGAAAACCTCGCTTCTGTATTCAATATGTCCTTCATTGATTTTTGTCCAGTAAAATGATTCGAGATACCTGTAATAATGAGCAAGCTGACGCTTTGAGAATTTTGATTCGTTTATCCGCAGATACCTGATAAACTTATCAATACTCTTTTTATCGTCTTTGGAATACATCTGATAAACCTTGTAAATAATATACAGATTAGGATGACTGGCTGAAATGCTTCTTTCGTTTTTTTCGGCAAATGCAAAAACAGAATCAAAAAATGTCTTGTTGAAATTCATTTCCGTGCCTTTTTCATGCTGATGAATAAGCATTTCATGAAATGTATGAAGCTTCTGAAACGCAAACAGATAATCCGCCGTATCGGATTTTTCCTGCAGAAGACCGGAGAAATCTTGTTTTGTTTTACTTATGGATCCGTAATATTCTTCGCTTAGCAGACTTATTCTGTTAAAATAATAAGTATCATTTTTTGAAAAATATTTTCCCGAATTTAAATCCTTTTTGAATTCTTCAAGCGCAAGTTCGAATTCCCTTGTCAGATCCTTTCTTCGCAGGGCTTTCAGAAGCAGAGCCCTGTTTTCGGAATTTTTCAATTCCATTTCAGTCTGAAACAGAAAATCTTCAAACACTTTTCTGAAATTTGACCTGAGTTTTCTCATTTTTACATCGTCGTATTCTTTGCTGTTATAAATAAGAAAGAACAGTTGTTCATTATCCGTATGCTCATCGTTTATTTCCGGATAAAACTGTTTCAGGTAACGGAAAAGTTTTCTCACATTTTCCACTGTATTAAAATAAGGAGAATCTATAAACTTTTCGAAATTCAGTAATTCCGCTTCGCTTAATTTATTTAAATGCTCTAACATCTGAAGAATTTTGATTTTAATAAATTTAATTCAATTTTAAATTTATATTGTATAAAAGCCCGGTTTATCAGAAAAAGGCTTTTGAAAAAAATTTATAAGAGTTAAATGTATGAACGGTATTGAAGTGTTATTTCCTGAGAATTGAGTATTGCATAAATAAGCTTCTGCTGTACGTCAGAAAGAATCCAGAGAAATATTAATAAAAGTCTTGTTTTCATTATTGTAAAGATTGTTCAGCCTCCAGGCAAAATCTATTCTCAGTAGATCTAGAATTCTGCTTATGCCGAATCCCGCTTCCATATATATTCCGCTTGAGATTCTGAATGATTTATATGCAGCCAGTTCATAATTTGAATTTGAAATTTCATTCCTTCCTGCATTGAAAAAGCCGATTAGATTCCATTTGCTGATAAACGGAATTCCACCCCAGAGAATTTTCCCGAAATTATTGGATAAATTGATGAAATAAAGCCTGTCACCGAGAAACTCCTGATAGTTCATCGCATTAAATCCCAGTCCTATGTCAATTGTTCCCGTGTTTGAATTGAAATATGCAAGCGACTGAAAAGGCACATCTCCGTTCATGTATTTTCCGCCTATGCTGTATTTCAGATTTAAAAATCTGTTGAAATAATTCTGTCCGCTTATTGAAGCAGAAAAAGATCTGTAATTATAAGTGCTGGAAAAAATTCCGATTCCGGAAAAACCGAATCCGACATCAAGAACAGGTAAATTCGAATACTTTAATCTTGATATATCCCCGTCACCCCAGTCAATAGCTCTGTAGCTGTTAGGATCAATTCTCAGTTCAATTCCGAAGACTCTCTGATATGCGTCATTTATTTCCGGATTCAGATTAAACTCCACATCTTTTTTTCTGAAACTGTAATTGGTGTTTTTGTATGCGGTTTTCTGACTTTCCTGTGTATAATTCATTCCAATTCCGAACTGAGGAATAATTTTATAATTCATTCCGAGAGTATAACCGCCGGCATAATAATAATCGAGATTATCCTGTTTGTTCATCAGTGCGGTAAAAGTATTGTAAAACTGTGAAATACCAAGAAGAATCGGAAATGAAAGAGGTTCAAGTTTCTTATAAATGCCCGCGTTTACGGATAGCCTTCTGTCATTGAAAAATCTCTGCCGGTAAGACAGGCTGAATTTGCTTTTCTTATCTGAAGTTCCGTAAATAAAATCTCCCTTGAACTGAAGCCGCCGGAGTTTTCCGGTATAATTCAGATTAAAACCTACCGCACTTCCTTCGACTCTGTTATAGTGATAATAATCAATTGTGTTGGAATAAAAACTCTTTCCGTATTTCAGTTCGGTCAGGCCGAAGCTGAGACTGTGCTCCTTTTCACGTGTCTTTTCTTCTAAAATTTTAAAGGCATTGTTCTCTTCCGCTGTGTTTTTAATCAGCTGCTTTTCAGCCCAGAAAGCGGAATCTTTATGCGCGTCGGGCAGAACTTTAACTACAAACTCGTCAAATATTCCCTTCGGGGCTTTTTTGTTCAGATCATAATGAGAAACAATCGTAAATACTTCTGCGTGAAATTTTATGATTGCGGCAAACGAACCATCT
>JAEUSI010000045.1 GCA_016788375.1 Ignavibacteria bacterium
TCAGATTAACACAGTCGAGTTTCAGATTCATATTTCCGACACTGTTATTCTTTACGGTAAGATTTTCTGACTTAATCGGATTTTCCGTATTTACATTCCCTACGCCGGTCAGGACGATCTCTTTAAGATTCCCGAATGTAATATAAACATTCATCTTTGTGCTTTCTTCTATTTCGGTTTTCTCTTTTGTGGAAATAAACAGAGTGCTGCCCTCAACTTTTGTCTGAACAAGAGGGATCAGATTTTTATCTGATTCAACTATCAGAGATTCTCCGTTTCCCTGAATCAGCACGACATTAATAACTCCTCCGGTTTCGATTTTGTCAAAAGAGGAAATGCTTCTGATTTCCTTTACTACATTACCGTCACCTGTGATTTTCTGTGCAAAAATTAAGTCTGGAATACTCATTGTTATTACTCCGGTTAAAATAATTAAAAACAGTTTTAAATTTTTCATATACTGAATATTTAGTTTAAAGAATTTTCCAATAGAAACGAAATTTCAATTATTATGTTTCAGAAATCAATTTCAGAAATTCAGTGTTTATTTGAATTTGTAATTTGCTATTCTCATATCAAGAAAAGATTCAAAATCAAAGTCGTCAAATGCATAAATCATTTCGAACATTTTTCCGGATTTATTCCTTTTTCCCTGTCTGTCATAAATTTTCCCAAGCTCAAAATAGGAATGAGGTACAAGCCATTTTTCATTTTCCGGATTTAATTCAGTGCATTTTGTGAAGCATTCTTCCGCTTTTTTCATGTCATTAATATAAGTATAAGCCGTTCCCATATCGTAAAACAATCTGATTTTATCATCATCAGATGTATTTTTGCTCAATGTTTCGGTCATTTGTAAATATACTGCGATTGCTTCATCAGGTTTCTCCGATTCCCTCAGATTCATTCCGAGAATTAACTTTTTATCAAATTCCCTTAACGGATTTTTTATTTTATCCTGTGCATATCTGTAAAAAAACTTGTCCAGCTCTCCGTCTCTTTCTTCAATGAAATTATTCCTTACCTTCCTGTAAATATCAACAGCCTTGCTCCGGTTGCCTGCTAATTCATAAGAAACACCGAGTGTGAACATATAAACATTATACCTGTCTTCAGGATTTGTATACTTCATATAATCTTCTAGATACTGAATAGCTTTAGTGTAATTGTTCAGTCTGAAATATGCTGTTCCCATTGCCGCATCAGAAGATTTAATAATTTCTTCCTGCAGAGAATTATTATTCTGAGAAAGCGCCAGTTCGGAAATTTCAATTGCTTTTTCAGGCTGACCAAACTGCAGAAGCAGTCCCGAATAAAATACTTTGAATACCGGACTTTCGGGGTATTCTTCTGTTAATTCCCTTGCATAAATAAGAGATTGTTTGTCACCATCTTCCTTTTCTCTCAATGCAAAAATTGAAAGGAAAACCTTTGAATCGGTTTTAGTAAAATGACCGTTCTCCAGAGATTTTTTAAGTAAATTCATTCCTTCTCTTATATTCCCTTCAAATCCGATTAATGAAAGAAGAAACTGATATTTCTCCGGCACAAATCCGATTGCAATTTTATATAATCCGAGTCCCATATATGCATCATAATATGACGGATTTTTCTCTATCAATGCAGACAGAAGCCTGTAACCGTCATTTCCGTTCGAAGCAGCTTTTAATAAATTTTTGTTTAAACTGAGCATAAGAAGCGAAGTATAGCTGTGAGACATGCCTTTGTAATAAATCGCATCATAATCATTTTCATTTTTGTCAAGTATATTTTCACTCAGCTCAATGACCTTTTCGGATTTCCCGATAAATTTATCATACATCGCTTCGTCCCGGGTTGGCAGGGCTTTGTAGAAATAAATCAGTGATTCGTAAAAATACCCTTCCGGATTATCAGGTTCTTTTTTCTGTAAATTAAGAAATTTTGTTTCTGCTTCCTTGAATTTTAAATTGTAAATGTCATTTAATCCGTAAAAAACTTCGTTTTCTGCGGATTGATTTCCGGAAGGTCCGTCTGATTTTGAAAAGTTAGGTACATTTATTAATGATATTAAAATAAAAAGCTTTAAATATTTCATTTGGCAGTTAAATTTAAAAAATTACTAACGCATTAAGCAAAATGAATGTTCCCGGAATTTTTAAAAACTATTTTCCGGTAAAACTAAGAAAAAGATTAAACTTTATCTTTTTTTTGGCTATTTGTGTTTTTATATTTGCAGATTGAAGAACTTAATTTTAAATATGCCTAAAATAATATTTGAAATAAATTACAACATCTATCCTGAAAAAAGAGAGGATTATATAAACACAATCAATCAGCTCAGAACAAATATCGGGGAAAATTCAGATTATGATTATTCGGTTTACGAAAACAAAAAGAATATGAATAACTTTTCCGAAATTTATATATTCGGCAGTGAAGATGAATTCGATGCTTTTGAAGATAATCAGAATGAGGAATCAATCAGATTAACACAGATGTTGTTTGATGATTTTATTAAAGACAGGAAAGTTGTTTATTCCACAAAATATGAAGTCTAGCCTGCAGTGATTTTCAGGTAAATGTAATTTCAATATTGAGATTTATTTATATAATTTATATTTATTTAACAGAGAGCGGTTCCGGTCGGAACTGCTCTTTTTTATTATAATTGTTTTGATTAGTTTAAAGCGAACCCATTTTCACGAATGCCGGACACAATAAAAAATAAATCCGCTTTTTTTAAAACCTATATAAGAAATCTTGATTTTCATTCGGGAAATTTTATTAAAGTTCTTATTGCAGCAGTTACAATTTTAATTTTGTATCTGATGCTTCCGAGTTATAAAAGCATAGAATCAAATTCAGAAGTCGGTGCAATCTGGTCTACCGAAGACCTGATAGCCCCGTTTACATTTCCAGTATACAAAGACGAGAAAGAATATAATCAGGAAGTGCAGGATGTCAGAAAAAACATTGCTCTAGTTTTCGATTTTGAAAAAGACAGCATTAATATTAATGACAGCCTGGAAGCTTTCAGAACTAAAATGATAAAACTTCTTTCAGAATCCGAACTGCTTGAAAAAAGGAATGAAGGTTATATTAATTCAGAAAGCACTGATTCATTAAAAGCAGAATTTTCCTTTAAACTTAGTTATCCGGAATGGGAAAAGATTTACGGCATATACAGGAAAGAAAATTCGGAAAATTTTCAGATATCACTTAATGATTTTTTCAGAATTATATCAGAAGAAGTTAAACTTATTTCTTCCAGGGATATTATTGATTATGATAAAAGCAAAATAACTTCCAAAAAAATTTCGATTAAAAAAAATAATGAAAAACTTCAGGATGTAACAGATATTGAAAATGTATCTGATCTGAATGAAATTACTGAAAGCATAAATTCCGATATCAGAGAACTGACAAAGGATTCACTTTTACAGTCAGCAATCAGAAAAATAACCGAAAGTTTTATTTTTGAAAATCTTAAATACAACAGCGAAGCTACTAATCTTGAGATTGAGAACAGGATCCAGCAGATTCCCAGAACTATCGGAATTGTAAGGGAAAACGAAAGAATTATAAGCAAACATGACCCTGTTAACAGATTTACAAAGATGAAACTCGATTCTTACAAAAAAGTCAGGCTCGAGAGAACCGGTGTTCAGGATTTATTTCTTCAGCAGATAGGTAAATTATTTTCCGTGATCATTCTGATTATTGTACTTTCATTGTTTCTGTTTTATATCAGAAACGATGTCTTTAAGGATAATCAGAAACTGATAATAATTTCTTCATTAATACTCATTGAGGGATTTCTAGCTTTTCTAAGCATGAAACTTGAATTAAACATACCTTTTGAGCTGCTCATATTTATTCCTGTTGCATCAATTCTTCTTACAATTATTTTTGATTCAAGACTTGCTTTTTACACTGTGACTGTAATCTGCTTTTTTACAGCGCTGATAAGAGGAGGTGATTTTTCAATACTCTTTGTTTCCTTCTGCGGATCAGTTCTTGCGATTTTCAGTGAAAGGGATATAAAGAACAGGTCTCAGATTTTCCGGTCGTTCTTTTTTATTTTAATCGGGTATATTTTTTCCATAACTGCGCTCAGTCTGGTAAGAATAGAAGACAGTCAGAAATTGTGGATTAAGCTTATGCTCGGAGGAATAAATGCAATTATGTCACCGGTAATTGCTTACGGTCTGCTGATATTTTATGAAAGGGTATTCAGAATATCGACTGACCTGACGCTGCTCGAATTGTCGGATTTTAATCATCCGCTGCTTAAGGAACTGTCTTCAAAAGCTCCGGGTACTTTTCATCACAGTATAATTATGGGAAATTTATCCGAAGCTGCAGCTGAATCTATTCATGCCAATCAGATTCTTGCAAGAGTCGGATGTTATTATCATGATGTCGGAAAACTTCTCAAACCGCAGTATTTCATAGAAAATCAGCTTGATCTGTTTAATAAACACAACGATTTAAATCCGAGCATAAGCACAAAAATTATTATCGGACATGTCAGGGACGGAATTGAACTCGCAAAGAAATACAAGCTGCCGAAGGAAATAATTGATTTTATTCCGATGCATCACGGTACTACTTTGGTTTCGTATTTTTACGACAAGGCACAGAATTCTTCAAAAGAAGAAGTTTCAGATCTAATGTACAGGTATCCCGGTCCTAAACCCCAGACAAAGGAAACGGGAATTGTAATGCTTGCAGATGCTATAGAAGCGAGTACACGGGCTATTGAAGATCCTTCTCCTCAGAAACTTGAAAATAAAATCAGAGAAGTTATAAGATCCAGATTTATTGAAGGAGAACTTGACGAATGCGACCTGACACTCAAAGACCTGACAAAAATCAAGGAAAGTTTTCTCAAGATCCTTCTCGGTATTCATCATCACAGGATTAAGTATCCCGATAAAAATCAGCTTGAACTTGTTAAATAATAATCACTGAACTTAATGCAAATTGTATGAAGGATGATTTTCAGTTACAACTGAAATTATTTGTCAATTATCTCCGGACCGAAAAATCTTTGTCAGAAAATACAATTTCTGCATATCAGTTTGATTTGGAAAAGTTTATCACATTCTGTGAAAATGAAAAAAAAATTTATTCACCTGAAAAGATTACAGATCATACAATAAACAGTTTCCTTCAATTCCTGTATAACTCCGAAAATAAAATTAATGAAAAATTTTCATCAAAATCCGTTTCGAGAATAATTTCGTCTCTTAAATCATTCTTTAAATATCTTGAGTCTGAAAAATTAATTCTGCTGAACCCTTCGGTTAATATTGAGACTCCCAGGACTTCAAGACTGCTTCCGGAAGTACTTTCTGTAGAAGAAACTGATATACTGCTTTCCAAGCCGGATGTCAGCAACAAACTCGGGCTGAGAGACAAGGCTTTGCTTGAAACAATTTATGCTTCTGGACTGAGAGTAAGCGAAGCTATTAATATGAAGATATCTGATTTATATGCAGAAGAAGGATTTATAAGAGTAATAGGGAAGGGATCAAAAGAAAGGATTGTTCCTGTCGGAAAAACAGCATTAAAATTTATAAACAAATATCTGAATGAAAGCCGTATTTCACTTAAAAATGCCAAATCTTCAGATTATCTCTTCCTTAATTTCAGGGGCAGTAAGCTGTCAAGAATGGGAATTCTTAAAATATTAAAAAAATACTGTCTGGAAGCAGGTATAAAAAGGGAAATTCATCCGCATACTCTGAGACATTCATTTGCCACGCATTTGTTGCAGGGAGGAGCAGATATTCGTATAATTCAGGAGATGCTGGGTCATTCGGATATTTCCACAACACAGATTTACACACATATTGACAAAAATTACCTCATTGAGATTCATAAGACCTTCCATCCGAGAGCATAAAAACACAAAATTGTTAAATTGAATAAAAGTCTTATTTTACTTATATTTACGACAATTACACAAACAATATTAAAATCAGGAGAATAACTAAAATGACATTATTTAAACGGTTTCATATTTTTCTGTTTGCCGCTGTAATATTTTCCGGAACAGTATATTATCTCGGATGTTCATCAGCGGAATCGACTACTGGTAAACTTGCTTTCAATCAGAAAGATTTTCCTAAAGCTGAAATGGAATTGAAAAAAGGGCTTATGACAGATAAAAACGACGATGAAGGATGGTATATGCTCGGATACTCGCAAATTGAACTTGAGAAATATGAAGATGCTCAGAATTCATTTAAAACATGCCTGTCTGTTTCAAATAATTATGCCGATATGATAAAAGCATTCTGGATAGAAAAATACAACAACGGAGCGAGATCTTATGCAAACGGGATCGATGCAGAGGAAAAGAAAAATCCGTCCGGAGCAAGAAACTTTTATAACGAAGCTCTTAAATCATTTACTGCCTCAGCTTATATTATTCCCGACAGTCTGAAATCATACAGCGCAATGGGTGAAGCTTATTTAGCTTTAGGACAGCCGGATAAAGCATTGGAAATTTTCAAAGATATTGCTTCAAAATCCAAATCACAGAAAGATGCAGAAAGAGCGGCTAAAATAATTTTTGAATCAGGTCTGAATATGATTTCAGTAAATAATTATAAGGCAGCTTTCGAAACATTTAAAGAAGTGACAACAATACCTTCTCTTCCGAAAGATGACCCTTATTATGAAACTGCAATGTATAATTGTGCTTTATCGCTGGCAAAAATGGGTGAAGAAATGAGAAGTACCGACGAAAAAAGCAACTATAAGGAAAAATTTTCCGAAGCGCTCGGATATCTTGAGCCGCTGACAGTAAGTCTTAAAAAGAAGGATCTTGAACCTCAGATATATGAATTACTTGTTTCTGTTTATGCAAATTTAGGAATGACTGACAAAGCTCAGGATGCATTGAAAAAAATGGATTCCCTTAAAAAATAAGCATTAATTCTTAATAAATGGATAATACAAATCAGCTTGCAGGGAAATCCAATTCAGGAAGGCTTTTCTGGGGAATAATGATTTCTCTGATTGTAATTGCTGTATTGTTTGCGGGAATAAGTTTTATTTTTCTTGCAAATGTATTATCGGGATCAGGAAGATATGATGAGCAGACAGGCAAAGGGAACGGAAAAATTGCAGTTGTTGATCTAGATTTTACGATTTTATCGTCCGAATCAATAGTCCGTCAGTTTAAGAAATTCGGTGAAGACAAATCAATAAAGGCAATTCTGCTTAAAGTGAATACTCCCGGAGGAGGTGTCGCAGCTTCTCAGGAGATGTATGAGGCAATAAAAAAGACCAGAGACAGTGGAAAGCCTGTAGTGGTTTCAATCAGTTCACTCGGTGCAAGCGGAGGTTATTATGCAGCATGCGGAGGAAGTTTAATAATAGCAAATCCCGGATCTCTTGTCGGAAGCATCGGTGTTATCATCAATCTGATGAATTTCAGGGAGCTTGCCGAGAAAATCGGAATCAGTGAAAACATAATAAAAAGCGGTGAATTGAAGGATGCCGGAAATCCGTTAAGAGAACTTAACGATATGGACAGAGAGTATTTTCAGAGTTTAGTTGACGATTCCTATGATCAGTTTCTTGATGTAGTTTCCGTATCGAGAAAAATTGAAAAGGAAAAACTCAGGGAATATGCAAACGGAAGAGTGTTTACGGGAAGACAAGCAAAGGAAATAGGACTGATAGATTCTCTCGGAACATTTGAAGATGCGGTAAGAATAACCGGTGAAATTGCCGGAATAGAAGGTGAACCCGTAATTGTAAGAGAGAAGAAAAAGGGAACTCTGATTGAAAGAATTCTGGATTCTTTTAACGGAAATGATATACGGGCAATAAAAAACGAACTGAAGAATGAAATACTGGAACAGCCTATTCTTCAGTATAAATTTGTTTATTAATTTAACAAAATTTAACCGGTTAAAGGTATGACAAGAGCTCAGATAGCAGCTGCGATTTCTGAAGCAACAGGATTAAGCAAAAAAGAAACTGAAATTGTAGTTGAAGGATTTATCAGTTGTGTAATAGAATCTTTAAAACGAAACGAGACAGTTGAAATAAGAGGATTCGGGACTTTTAAAAACAATATTAAGCATCCGCGGATTGCAAGAAATCCAAAAACCGGAGAAAAAATTTCACTCAGTAAAAGATTTATTCCGATGTTTAAGGTATCAAAGGAATTCAAAAAAGTTGTTCAGGATGAACTCTCAAAATCAAAATAATAATTAATTAAAAATTTATTCATTAAAAGAAAGGAAATTTCAGTAAATGCCCTGCGGTAAAAAAAGAAAAAGACATAAGATGTCTACTCATAAGAGGAAAAAAAGATTAAGAAAGAACAGACATAAAAAGAAAATAAGATAGATATTTATGCCGTCAGTTTAATACTGACGGCAAATTTCCATAATATTATATCCACTTCTCAAGCAGTTTTGAGATTTTTTCTTTTCCGAAAATTTCAGCAATCAAAGGTAATTCCGGACCGTTTTCACTTCCTGTTAATGCAATCCTCAGAGGTTTGAAAAGCTGTTTCCCTTTTATACCTGTCTCGTTCTGAACATCCTTCAGGATAGTTTTGTAATTTTCCGCATTTATTTCGTTTATTGATTTGAATTTTTCCGTCAAAGCTTTAAATACCTTTTTGCTTGAATCAGAATCCAGAAATTCCTTTAAATTCTCATTTTCAAGTTCTACTTCATTCCTGCTGAAAATTTTTATATGCTGAGGAATTTCATCAAGTTTATTAAGATAAACTCTTATAGCCGATAATATTTTTTTTATTTTAGCAATATCTGAAGTATCAAATCCGCTTTGCTCAAAATATGGAAGCGACATTTCGGTTAATTTATCCGGATCATAATTCTTTATATAGGAATTATTCATCCAGTTGAGTTTTTCAACATTAAACACTGCTCCTGATGCCTGAACTTTTTCAAGAGTGAATTTCCTTATAAGTTCATCCATAGTGTAAAACTCCTGTTCCTCTCCTTCTCCCGGATTCCATCCGAGCAATGCTATGAAATTTATCAGAGATTCTTTCAGATAACCTTTTTTAAGATAATCTTCAACAGCGACATCTCCCTGCCTTTTGCTGAGTTTTGATTTGTCACTGTTTAAGATCAGAGGTACATGAGCCATCTCAGGAATTTCCCATCCGAGCGCATTATAAATAATTATGTGTTTGGGAACAGACGTGACCCATTCTTCTCCTCTTATAATATGTGAAATCTGCATTAAGTGATCATCAACTACATTAGCAAGATGATATGTCGGAAATCCGTCAGATTTTATCAAAATCTGATCATCTATAATATTTGTTTCTATTTTAATTGTTCCTTTTATAACATCATTAAATCTGACTTCATCATTCAAGGGCACTTTTAAACGGATTACATGCGGAAGTCGTTTTTTAAGTTTATCCTGAACTTCGTCTTCACTCAAATCTCTTGCTCTCCTGTCATACATTGTCTGTTTGCCTTCAAGCTGCTGCATTTTCCTCATTTCATCGAGTTCATCGGGAGTCTCAAATGCATAGTAAGCAAAACCTTTCGCGATAAGTTCGTCACTGTACCTCCTGTAGATATCAATTCTCTCTGACTGATAATAAGGTCCGTAATTTCCACCCTGAACAGGACCTTCGTCAAATTCCACTCCGAGTGACTTCATGTTCTTGATAAGGTTTTCAACTGCTCCTTCAACTTTTCTGGTCTGATCTGTGTCTTCTATCCTTAGAATATTTTTCCCTCCGGAATGCCGTGCAAACAAGTAATTAAAAAGAGCGGTTCTCAGCGAACCTATGTGCACATAACCCGTTGGTGAAGGCGCAAATCTGACTCTTACTTCTTTTTTGTTGTTTTCCATTAAACTGATTAAGTATTGTTTATGATAATTACAAATTCACCTTTTGTTTTTATTCCTCCGGAAATAATATTTTTAACTTTTCCTCTGACTGTCTGTTCGAATTTCTTTGTCAGTTCTCTTGAAACTGAAATCTCGCTATTCCCGAAATGCTCATTTATATCATTGAGTGTCTTTGAAATTCTGTACGGAGATTCAAAAATTACAACCGGCATTTTTATCAAAGTCAGTTCTTTTAAAACCGATTGTCTTCGTTTCTTCTGCGGAAGAAAACCCTGAAAATAAAATCTTTTTAATGTAAATCCCGAAACAACTAGAGAGTGCATTACAGAATTACATCCCGGAACAGAAAAAACTTCTATCCCTTCTTCTATACATTTTCCCGTCAGAATATTTCCGGGGTCTGAAATACAAGGTGTGCCTGCATCCGAAACCAGGGCAATTGTCTTTCCGCTCAGCATTTCCCCGATGAAATAATCAAGTTTGGATGATTCGACATAGGAATAATAACTGACCGTTTTGTTTTTTATTCCGTACTGCTGAAGAAGAAAATTTGTATTTCGTGTATCCTCGCAGGCAATTAAATCAGCTTTTGATAAGGTATCAATCGCTCTGAAAGATATATCTTCAAGATTACCTATTGGCGTTGATACTATATACAGCGATCCCTTTACGAGTTTATTGTCGCTGAATTTATCCTTATGCTGAATGTAAATTTCCGAAAGTTTTTCGATCAAATATAATCAATGGTTTTTGGTAATCTATTGAATCAGATATTTTTTATATTGTTAATATTAAAATACTCAATTTAGAAAACATAATAAATTTATAATTAAATGCTTGTTATCGGCAAAAATCCAGTGCTTGAAACTTTAAAGGCTAATCCTTCCGAATTCAATAAAATTGTACTTCTTAAAAAAATAAAACCTGACAATAAATTAAAAAGCATTGTAAAAATTGCTGAAGAAAAGAGTATCAATGTCGTCTATCTTAACTACTTTGAGTTTAAAAATTTTTTTGACAATAAGAGCAAGGATGAAGGAATTGATCAGGGCGTTATAGGATTTATCAGGGATTACAGTTATAAGTCTCTCCGTGAAATCACAGAGGAAAATAAAAAAATTAAAAACCCGGTTATTATTCTTCTTGATCAGATAACAGATCCTCATAATCTCGGAGCTATTATAAGATCAGCAGTCTGTCTTGGCGCGGACGGAATTGTAATACCACGTCATAATTCCGCTGAAATAAATCATACTGTGCTTAAAACATCCTCCGGAGCTGTTAACTATATCAGTATTGCGAAAGAAACCAATCTGACAAATTCATTATTGTTTCTTAAAAATAACGGATACTGGATTGCCGGCACTGATCTTAATGCTAAACAAACAATATTCGATACTGATTTTAACATTCCGCTTGCACTTATTATCGGAAGCGAAGGAAGGGGAGTCAGAGATAATCTGAAAAAACAGTGTGATATTATCGTGAGAATTCCGATGACGGGTAAAATCGGTTCTCTGAATGCATCAGTTTCTGCCGGTGTATTTCTTTATGAAATTTTCAGACAAAAAAACCTGAAATAATCAGCTTTTTTTACCTGGTTTGGAAATTTCATATTTATTCATCAGATTATACAGATGACTTCTCTGAATCTGCAATGCTTCAGCAGTTTGTGATATGTTAAATTTGTAATCATTCAGCATTTTCAGGAGAAATATTTTTTCTGTTTCATTCTGAAAATCATTAAGAGACATATTCCTATTCAGCAGTTCGGTAAATTCTCTGGAATGAACCGAACCGGGTATTTCTATATCATCAAATTCTATCACATTTTTATCAATAGTAATTATAAGCCTTTCAAGTAAATTCTTTAATTCCCTTACATTTCCTGGCCATCTGAAAGTAATTAAAAGACTCTTTGCTTTACCGCTTAATTTTTTCAGAGGAATATTATTTTCTCTGCAGAATACATTAAGAAAATAATTACTTAGATCTTCTATATCTTCAGGCCGTTCCCTTAGAGGAGGCACATTTATGTGAAGTACATTTATTCTGTGATAAAAATCTTCACGGAGCCTGTGCTGTTTAAGTTCTTCCTGTAAATCCCTGTTTGATGCAAAAATAAACCTGACGTCAAGTCTAACCTGTGTGTTACTACCGGCTTTGGTAATTAGATTTGTTTCTATAACATTCAGAAGTTTTGACTGTATCTCTGAAGATAAGTTTGATATTTCGTCAAGAAAGATTGTCCCGCCGTCCGCTTTTTCGAATTTTCCTTTAATAAATATATTGTTTTCAAAGTAACCGAAAAGCTCTCGGTCTGTATTTTCTTCAGAAAGATTAGCGCTGTTTATTTCAATAAACGGCTTGTCAGATCTGTCTGAATTAAAATGAATCTGCCTTGCTACAAGTTCTTTTCCTGTTCCGCTTTCACCCGTAATCAGAACATTTAAATTTGTTTTTGAAAACTTCTTAATCAGCTCCTTTACATTATTCATGCTGTCGCTGCTGCCAATTAACTGATTGGATTCTATAAGCTCTTTTTTTACGTTTCTGAGCTCATCCCTCGATTTTTTGAATTCAATTGCATTTTTGATTGTGAGCTTCAGCTCATGAAGATCAGGAAGAGGTTTTTGCAGAAAATTATAAGCTCCTTTTTTTGTCGCTTCCACTGCAGTTTCAATCGTACCGTGACCTGAAATCATAATCACCACATTATCCGGATTAAATTCCATTATGTTCTCAAGCACTTCTATGCCATCCATTTTTGGCATCTTTATATCAAGCAGAATCAGATCATATTCATAGTTCCTGACTTTAGCCAAAGCTTCAGCTCCGTTAAGGCAGCCGTCTGTTTCATGTCCCTCGGATGTAAGCACCATAGAAATACTGTCTATGATACTTTGTTCGTCGTCAACTATCAGAATATTACCCATATCTGTTTAGTTATTAGTTTTATTAATTTTTTTAGTTTAATGTCAAATGCTGCTTTTAATTATCATATCAGAAACTATCTTTCCTGAAAGAATGCATAACGGTACTCCTCCTCCGGGATGAGTATTGCCGCCTGTAAAGTATAGATTGCTGTATCTTTCGGATTTATTTTTCGGACGCTTAAGCAGAGTATATAAAGTATTCGATGACAATCCGTATATTGATCCGAATTCCGAATTGTATTTCTGACGTATATCTTCAGGCGTAAATATCTCGCAGAATTTAATTCTGTCCCTTATACTGCCTCTGTCAGTGAGATTAAAGCTGTCTATCCTGTCAAGTATTTTACTGCAATAGGATTTTTTTGTTTTTTCATCCCATTTGAATTTATCATTCAGAAATGGAGCATTTACAAGCACAAACCAGTTATCACATCCCGGAGGAGCGTCAATTTTCTCCTCTTTATTTGAAACCGAAATATAAACCGTCATGTCTTCCGCTGGAATTTTCCTTTCAAATATATCAAGAAATTCGTTTTCATAATTTTCAGAAAATAAAACGTTGTGATGAGACAAATCTTCTGACTGAAAATCAACACCCAGAAGCATTATAAATCCCGAACAGGACCAGTCGTCATTCTCAAAATAATCCTTATAAACAAGTTCTCTGCTGTTTGTAAAATTTGAAACAATTATGTCAAAATTATCCGTGTTGATACTACCGTAAGCTGTTGTTTTGAAATCAAGAGCCACAATTCTGTCTTCGCGGCTTTTTATACCTTCAAGCTCATATCCGTAATGGAATTTAACATTAAATTCCTGACACAGACTTACTAATGATTCAGCAATTTTGTAAATCCCGCCTTTGACATAATAACTTCCGAAATTATATTCTACAAACGGTATTATTGAAAAGAACTGCGGATTAAGGTATGGAGTTGATCCGCTGTATGTTGCAAACCGGTTCATTAACTGTCTTAGCTTTCCATTTCTGAAAAACTTATTTGATAAATCGTTCATTGACCTTCCCGAAATAAACTTGCTCAGGTTTTTTATTCCGTCCATTGTAAGGTAATTTCTGATACTGAATTCACTTCCGAGAAAATTATCCTTTGAAAGTTCATAGAATAATTTTCCGTATTCAAGATATCTGAAAAAACTGTCTTTCTCAGATTCTCCGAATACATCAGTCAGTTCGGCTGAAAGTCTTTCTTTTTTGCCGTATGAATTAAATACTGTACAGTCACTCCAGAAATATCTGCATGAAACATCAAGCTCAGTTAATTCAGCATAGTCTTCAAACTTCTTCCCGGCTTCCCTGAAAAAATCTTTAAAAACATCCGGCATTGTAATCAGTGAAGGACCCGTATCAAACCTGTATCCGTCTCTTCTGTATTCACTCATCTTTCCGCCGAAAGTCCGGTTCTTTTCGAAAATCTCAACTTCGTAACCTTTGGCTGAAAGAATTACAGCACATGCCAATCCGCCGATTCCGGCACCGCATACTGCTATCTTCTTCATAGTTCTATTATTGTAACTCCTGTATCTCCTTCATTCCAGTTGCCTAGCCTGAAAGATTTTACTCTCTTGTTGTTTTTTAATAATCTGTGAACTTCCGATCTGAGCTTGCCGCTACCTTTTCCGTGAATAATACTCACTTCCTTTAATCCGCTGCTGCCGGAATCTGAAATAAACTTTTCAACTGTGTCTTCAATCTCATGTGAATATTTCCCTCTTATATCAAGTTCAAGTTCTATTTTACCGGTATTGACTTCAACTTTCGATTCACCCGAATATTTCCTCCCGGAATTTTTTATAATAATTTTTTCCAGTTCTGAAATCTTTATCTTCATAAGAATCCCGTTTGCATTTACAGAGGCAGTATCATGTGAAATATCAATTACTTCTCCGACAGTATTTGTATCCCGGATTCTCACGGTATCATTCAGTTTTATATTTGCATCAGGAATAACCGTTTCTTCAGATTCATCATCTGTTTTTATTAATCCTTCAGCTTCTTTTTGAAATGTGTTCTTTATTTCTTTCGGTGTTTGTTTGTCTTCCTTAATTTCCTTTATGGTTTTTTCGATAAGCCTGTTTGCATCCTTTAAAATTTTCTCTGCATCAAGTTTAGCTTTGTACTTCAGCTCCTTCTCGTTTTTTTTTATTTCATTTAATTTCTGCTCATACATCTTTGTAAGCCCCTGAAGCCTTGTATTGTCAATGTCAAACTTGTTTTTCATTGCTTCATATTTCTGCTTCGTTTCATGCAAATCCTTCAGCAGGTCCTCAAGTCTGTTTTCGTTTTCACTGAGATGTTTCTTTGCTTCTTCAAGGACAGATTCCGGAAAATTGAATTTTTTTGCTATTTCAAAAGTAAAACTCTGACCAGGTACTCCGGTCAGAAAGTTGAAATTCGGTGATAAACTGGATATGTCAAACTCAAGAGAGGCGTTTTCGGTTTTTTCAGTGCTGTATGCAAATTCTTTTAATTCGCTGTTATGAGTTGTAACTATTGTAACTGAATCTCTTCCGGAAAGTTCGGACAATATCGCCGCAGATAATGCACTTCCGAGTACAGGATCAGTTCCACTTGCAATTTCATCTATTAAAACTAATGAATTGTTATCTGCTTCATCAAGAATTTCTTTAATGGATTTCAAATGGGAACTGAATGTACTTAAATCATTTTCAATTGACTGCTCATCACCGATTATGATAAATATTTTCCCGAATAATCTGAACTCGCTTTCAGGATCTGCCGGTATAAGCATACCTGACTGCAGCATTAACTGAATTATTCCCGCCGTTTTTAACACAACAGTTTTGCCTCCGGCATTTGGACCGGATATTACAAGCGTATTGAAAGATTCACCGATATTAAGATTTAACGGTACAACTTCGCTTCTTTTATGTGATTTTAAAAGACCGGGATGATATGCATTCAATAAACTCAGATACTCATTACCTAATACAGGTTTCGAAGAATTCGTTTCAACAGCATAACGTGCTTTTGCCTGCAGAAAATCAGTTTCCGATAAAATATCTATGCTTGTTTTAAAATCATCCGTGTGATCTGTAAGCTGACCTGCAAGTTCTCGCAGAATCCTTTCGATCTCCCGCTTTTCTTCAAAATGAAGTTCGGTAATTTCATTGTTCAGATTTATTATTTCGGAAGGTTCAATGAATACCGTAGAGCCTGTTGCAGACGAACTATGAATGATTCCCGGAACATTTCTTTTGTTTTCAGACTTTACCGGAATTACATATCTTCCGTCTCTTTGTGTGATAATATCATCCTGTAAATATTCTTTCTCTGAAACTCTTTTTAAGATGACAGAAAGTGTCTTTCTTAATCTTGCAGACTGGCTGTTAATATTTTTTCTGATTTTTATTAAAGCTGACGAAGCATTGTCTCTTACATTTCCGTTTTCGTCAATCGTAATGTCTATATTATGTTCAAGTATTTTATTTACAAAAAGATTTTTAGTCAATTCATATGTAAGACAGTATTTCTGATTATTATCCCTGTTAAGATCTGAAATCATCTTCTTCAGCTTTCTTGATACCCTCATAAACTCCAGTATATTCAGAAACTCTTCGCCTGATATAAAATATCCTTCGATTTTGACTTTACTGACTGACCTGCTGATATCCTTAAGACCGTCAAGCGGTAGCCCTCCTTCAATTGCAAGAATTTCTTTAATCTCCAGAACTCTGTCAAGCTCTCTATTCAGGCTTTCGGTATCAGCAAAGAAATCTATGCTGTCACATCTGATCCTGCCGAGATCAGAAAAAGTATAATGCCTTATACTGTCAAGTATCTTTTCAAACTCAAGCTTTATTTTTGTTTCCTGAAGCAGCATTTAAACTCATTCAATTAATATTTGCGAATTTATAGAATTATTTCCGGACTTTCAGCTTTTCCCGGTAAAAATGTGATTTAGCTCATCATAGAATTCCTTAGCATCAGGGAAATACATTTTCATATAATCATATATATCGGGAGCAACAGTTATAACTTTCCGGTAAAGCACAGAACTTTCAGTCTCAATTTTTGTGAATATATTCAGTGTATTTTCCAATAATATCAGCAATAAACTTGCAACAATTAATCCTTTTAAAATTCCAAACGAAATACCGAGTAATTTATCTGCAGCTGTCGCCACCGGATTAATACGGGATAATTTGCCTGCTGCATATGAAAATATAAAATAAGTCAGTATTATAATTGTAATGAATGATAATATACTTAATAATTTTTCATCGGTCTTTAAGAAAGAAAGTGCTGAGGTGATTTTATCATTATAACGAGTAGCTAAGAATAAACCTGCAATTATGCCGGCAAGTGAAAATATGCTTTTCAGAAATCCATTTTTCAGTCCGATTAAAGCAGGTATCAGAATAATAACAGAAATTATGATGTCTGGTTTGTTCAATTCAATCTGAATTCTCTGCCGTTAATGTTAATAAAAAAGTTACTGGAAAGTGAATTTTCCCGGGACACAGGAATAAGAAAAGAAACAGGAAGATATATGCAGATTTACGAAAGTTTACTCTTAAGCAATTCCTGAATTACTTTGCCGTCAATTTTACCTTTAAGTTGCTTCATTACTTCTCCCATTGCTTTGCCAAAGTCTTTCTGTGAACTGAATCCCGAATCAGAGATTATCTTTGCAATTACTTCTCCGGCTTCATTCTCCGTCATCTGCTCAGGCAGATATTTACTGATTATATCCAGCTGTGCCTGTTCTTTTTCCACTAAGTCAGATCTTCCTGCTTGTGCAAACAACTCAATTGATTCCTTCCTCATTTTTGCCTGTTTAGACAGCAGCTGAATCTCTTCCTCTTCCGTCATCTCCCTGTTCATCCCTGACTTATCCATTTTAAGAATCTCAGCTCTTATTGATCTGAGAGTATCAATCTTAACATTTTCCTTTGCTTTTATAGCAGCGTTGAGGTCTTCGTTAATTTTATTTTTTAAACTCAATATGAAATAATTGTTTAATTATATGTAAGTCTGAATTTTTCTGATTCCTGAACATATTTTGATTTAGGGTAATTTTCCTTCAGTTTGTCGAATAATTTTTTTGCCTCATCTTTTTTATCGGCTTTATAATAATTCTTTGCCGCATAAAATATGTATTCATCTATAAACGGATTGTCTTTTTCTGCACCTGCAGCTTTTTCATACATCTTTGCGGCTTCATCGAAATTATTTCTGGCTTCGTATACAGAACCGATACCGGCTTCAGCTGAGACTTTTAGTATTTTATTGCTTCCTGAATAATCCCTGAAATATTTTTCGGCTTTGTCAAAATCCCTGAGATTATAATATGAATTTGCCAGCATTATTTTAGCAGTTTCACCGCTTTCACTAGAACCGTACTCATCTACAATAAACTGAAGTCCCTTTGAATTCCCGAGTGAATCTCCGTTTATAGCCTGCTGAAAATTTCCCGTACTGTATACCTGATAGATTTTTGATAATTCAATAGCAGCTTTTTCGTCATCCGCTTTTCTTTTATTCATTAGCAGTATTATTCCGGCTGCAATTATCACTATTGCGGACAGTGTAATATAAACGTGCTTTTTGTTCTTTTCAAAAAAATCGACTGCTTTATAGTAAACAGCCATTAACTTGTCTTCAGTATGATGCTGATTCTTGTTCATTAAGTAAAATATTTGTTTTTATTAGGATTTCAACATTCAATATAATTATATTTGGCAAGTAATTAAAGGGATTTTTCAATTTTCAGAACAGAATTTCTGTCATAATTAATCTGAAAATTAAAATATCAAAACAGTTATCCGAAATATTCCTGTAAATTTATTAAATTTGTGTGCCAGTAATACTGTTTCAGGTTTGTATTTCAACTGAACAATTTTTACAATATTTTAATTAAAAAAAATATGCTTGTATGCGGGATTGATGAAGCCGGCAGAGGACCTCTTGCAGGACCTGTGGTTGCTGCTGCTGTTGTTTTTGAAAAGGGAGTTTTCATTGAAAATGTAAAAGATTCAAAAATCCTGTCCGAAAAAGAAAGAAACGTGTTTTTCAGCAGAATACTTAATGTATGTTCAGATTATTGTGTAGAAGAAATTGACAATAAAGAAATTGATGAAATTAATATTCTAAGAGCAACCATGAAAGCTATGCACAAAGCAATAATTAATCTGAAAATAAAACCGGATAAATTTTTTATAGACGGAAATTATTTTAAACTTCCCGATAATTATGAAAGTAAAATTCACTATAAAACAGTTGTAAAAGGGGACTCGAAAATATTTGAAATCTCCTGCGCTTCTATTATTGCAAAAGTTACACGAGATAAAATAATGCAGAATTACGGTAAAGTATTTCCCGGATATAATTTCGAAAAGCATAAAGGATATGCAACTGCGGAGCATTATTCAAATATCAGAAAACTCGGAATATGTGAAATTCACAGATTAAGCTTTCTGAAGAAATTAAATTTTAAATGAAATTGTCCTGATGAAATGCATATATAAAAACAGACTTGGAAATGCCGGAGAGCTGATTGCAAGAAATTACTTAGCCGGAAAGAATCTGAAATTCATCAGAAACAACTACCGGTTTGGACGGACTGAAGTTGATCTGATATTTGAAGATGAAGCAAATAATACTCTGATTTTTATTGAAGTAAAGACCAGAAGAAACACAAAATTCGGATTTCCTGAAGAATCTGTGACTCTGAACAAGCAGAAAAATTTCAGAAAGACTGTTATGGGATTTATAAGTGAAAATCCCGCTTACTCTTCGCATGATCTTCGTATTGATGTGATAAGTATATTACTGTATGAAAGAAATCACGAAATCCGGCATATCGAAAATGCGTTCTGATCAGAATGTAAAATTCATCCCTACTTTAAATGTATTGTATCTTAGCGGAGCGGCATTGGTAAAAGGCCAGTCCATGTTAACCTTTGTAAGCTGATAGAATCCGTATTCATAAGCGCTTTTTAGTATAAAGTTAACAAACACTCCTGCAGCAGGTGAATTTCTTATTATGAGTCTTGTAAATGATTCAAGTAAATAGAATCCGGTAAATTCTATTAAAGTGCTGACAGACTGTTTGAAAAATACATGTCTGGGATAAATGTCCGAGATTTCATACATCGGGGCAATAGAAAAACCTTTTGTAAGCTGAAATATTATTCCGGCTTCAGCAGATTTTCCGAATCTGAAAGTACCATTAAAGTCATTCAGTGTTCCGTAATTAATTCCGCTGACACTGCTTAAAGTGTCATAGTCAAATTTTGACCATTCAAAAGAATTTGAATTGTAAGGAATCACTGACATAAATCCGGTTTTCAGACCGTATGACTCTTTGCTGCCGAATCCGAATCTCCACATTGTAGAGTTTATTGCTTCATTGTTCTGATTAACTGAAGTTTCTTTGTCTGCATTACCGAGAAAAACGAACCGGTTTTCAAATTTAAGAAGATCTTCGGAATAATTAGAAGGTTTGAGTTTTGTAAAACCGAGTTTAAGTTCAAACATACCTGCATCTGAAATCTGTGGATTGAGACCGTCGAGTTTTATTACAGAATTACCGTAGGAAAATTCTACATTTGGTCTGTAATCCCGGGTGAATTTGTATTTATAATAAGATCCCGAATTCTGAGAGAATGAATCCGAAGCAAATATCAGAACTAAAAGCGTAATTAATATTTTCATTTTATGTCAGTTTAATTGATTTAAATATTATGACGAAAATTATTCAAAAAGGTTTAAAAAAAACGGACAGAATCAGAGGATTCTGTCCGTAAATTTAAACCCGATTTAAAAAATTATTTTATAAGAACAAGTTTTTTAATCTGAGTAAATGATTCAGCTTCCAGTATATAATAATAAACTCCTGAAGGTAAATTGCCGGCATTAAATGTTACCTGATAACTTCCCGGACTGAGATTTTCATTTACCAGTCTTGTAACTTCTTTTCCGAGTGCATTATAAACAACAATAGCTGCATTAACAGATTTTGGAAGATCAAATCTGATGCTTGTCGAAGGATTAAACGGATTCGGGAAATTTTGATACAATCCGAATTTTGAAGGTATTACTGAACTGTAATTTGTGATTCCCACATCTATCGTATCATAAATTGCCTTCTGAACAAGAATGTTATTTACTTGAATCTGAGGTGTCGGATTCGGACCAGTGTATGAACCGGCACCTGTTCCTTCCCATCCCTGGAAGTGATATGTTTGACCGTTATACTGAACATGCAAAGGAGTTACTGAAATACTTGCGGTGGAAGAGGAATCATAAAAAACATTTACTCCGTTTAAAGTAACTGGGATTCCTGCAGGTGAATACTGTCCTATTAATTTATACTGAATTTTGAAATTTGCAGTCACATTAATTTCCTGAGTACCTACAGTAATATTCTGAAGGATCGGACCGCCATTACTCCAGTTTTCAAAAACATATCTGGTATTTCCCTGAGTAATAGGAGAAACAGCTTCAATTGTATGTGAAGAACCGATATTCCATGTGAACAATCTTGATGAGCTGTAAGAAGTATTATCAACTTTATATGTAACCTGAGGTCTGTTTGCTCCGAACACAGCATAATTCATTCCTACAAGATAATTAACTATTGTTTTATGAACAACACCAGAAGTATTTGTTCCGGTAATAATAACTTTATAAACACCATTTGGGACGCCTGAAGTAGAACTCACTCTGAATCCGAGTGAATCAGGGAAATTACTGATTGTATTTCCTCCGGTAAACTGAGTCGTAATGCCGGAAACAGGAGTTTCAAGTTCGGCTGTGAATGAGACAAGTGAATTGTAACCGCTTGCTGTTACAGGAATTTTTACTGAATAATCTGCACTTTGGTTCACACCCTGATTTACAACTTTAAATGAAGGTGCAGAGGTAAGATTGAAATTCAGGGTTTTTGTTGCAGTGTTTATAATTTCATTTGCATATCCCTGGACAAAAACAATATTCTCAATTTCAGATGCCTGCCATGAGGGCTCAATTGTGTAAGTATAATCAATACTGATAACTTTTCCCGGTAAAAGAGTTACCGGTATTCCGTTTGCGGTCGGAAGTACTTTTCTCATTACATCATGAAAATTTCTTTCGCCGTTTGTTCCCGGAGGAGATGAATACGACACTAATCTCTCATTTACAGAAAGATAAACTGTAGCATTAGGATTTGATAATGCAAATTCACAGTAAATATCCGCTTTAACTGAGACTGTCGAGCCGTTTCTGGATTCGGTTACGACTATTGTCACCGGACTCAGAACATTTGTTCTGCTGTTATAAGCAGACTGAAGAAGCGATAAAGATGTTCCGCCGACATATGTTCCGTCAAAAAACCAGTAGGGGATTGAATTCACTCCGTAAACAGTTCGTCTTATTGTATTATCATTTGGATTGGCGAGATACATCGGATCATTACCCGGTGCCGGCCAGTTCATATGATAACTTACTGATAAAACCTTATTCGGATCTGCTGACCCGAGAAAAGACTCCAGCGAAGGATTCGCGCTTGCACACGGACCGCAGGTTGAGCTTGTAAATCTTTCAACGAGAATTGTACGGTCTCCGGCAAAGCTTAAATTAAAATTTATTAAAACTGATGTAATCAGTAAAAACAAATTTGTAAATTTATTTTTCATATTTGTTATAAAATTAAAGTTATTTTGGGGAGTTATTTTACTACAATATAAGAATTAATAATCAGTAAAAAAGTAAAAAACAGGCTGCGAAAAAAAAATATCGTGAGAAGTCTTACATTATTTTATCAGAATCATCTTCTTTGTTTCAGAGATATTATCATAATACAAACTGCAGAAATAAATTCCGCCTGATAATTTATCGTTCAGATTACCTGTATTAAAATTCACACTGTAAACTCCGGTATTCTGAAATTCACTTACGAGAGTATTTACTTCCGAACCAAGTACATTGTAAATCTTAAGCTGAACAAATCCAGGTTTAAAGAGCTCATATTTTATGCTTGTTGAAGGGTTAAAAGGATTCGGATAATTCTGATACAATCTGAAATTTGAAGGAATATAAGAACTGTTTTCTGAAATTCCGGAAACTTCCTCATTCTGAAAATAGAAAATTCCGCCTTTTACATTTCCGATAAATAAATCCAGATCAGTATCATTATCAATATCTGCAAATTCCGGACAGGTGTTCTG
>JAEUSI010000046.1 GCA_016788375.1 Ignavibacteria bacterium
ATAAACTGGTATCTGGATTCTCAGGCAGCAAGTCTTTTAACTTTAATGTAATTTTAAATAATTCACATTATTTTTTTGGATAAAAGTAAAACTATACTTGCATGTGATATCGGAGCGACTAAAACTGAAATTGCAGTTTATAACTCTGATATTAACATTCATTCAAAGATTTATTCAGATAAATTTTTAAATGATAAATACGGCAGTCCTGAAGAAATTCTTATTCCTTTCATATACAATTTCAATAAACAAATAGACTGCGCCTGTATCTGTGTTCCCGGACCTGTGGATAACGGCAAATGTTACGGAACTAATATCTCGTGGGAATTTGACGAGAAAGTATTATCAGAAAATCTTAAGATTAAAAATCTGAGACTTCTTAATGACATTGAAGCTGTCGCAGCGGCAGTTCCGCATTACAAACCGGATGAACTTATTACTGTTTGTGCGGGAAAAGCGGGAAGTGAAAATAAGAACAAAGCTGTTATTTCTCCGGGAACCGGACTCGGACAGGCAGCATTGATTTATCATGACGGAAAATATATTACTGTTTCCACTGAAGGAGGTCATACAGATTTTTCTCCGGAGAACGAAACTGAAGCAGAGCTGATGTTTTACATTAAAAAAAAAGACGATCATGTGAGTTTTGAAAAAATCTCGTCCGGTAAGGGTATTATAAATATATTCAACTTTCTTAAGACAGAAAAAAAAATTGAGATTGATGAAAGTCTGGATAAAAAACTTTCGGCAGAATCCGACATAGCTTCCGTAATTTTTGAAGAAATGCAGAAAGGGAATTGCGGAATATGCAGAAAAACATTTGAAGTATTTGTTTCAGTTCTCGCACGACAGGCAGGAAATATGGTTCTGAATTTCAAAGCGACGGGAGGCGTATATTTGGCGGGAAGTGTTTCAATAAAATTGGCGGAATTAATTAATTCGGAAATATTCATGAATTCATTTCTGAATAAGGGAAGTTTAAGCTATCTTACAGAAGCCGCTCCTGTTTATATAATTAAAGACAAATCACCTGTTATAACCGGTGCTGCAATAACAGCGTTCGGAATGTAACTCAATGAAATAATAATTATACTTTCTATAAAAGATTTAACGGATAACAAAAATCGTTCGGTATATAATCTGTAAAGATTTAAAATTATCATCATTACAATAAAATGTTTTCATATACATTATGAAATTTCTTATTTGAAATCTGATGCGATAACTCAGTCAAAATGACTTGTAAATAGTAAACGGATCAGATTTCCGGGATGTAATCAGATTTTTATACTGATAATTTATTTATAAATACATAAGTTTGTACAGGCGCAATTAAAACTTAATAATCATGATAAATCAGCACAGCCATAAAATTAAAGGATCAGTTCAGGTATCCGAATTTCTTAAGGAAGAAAATGAAATCCTCAAAAAGGAAATTGAAGTATTAAGGGAGCAGATATCTGTTTACAGTTCTCAGATAGAATTCCTCAGATCTTACAACGAAAATCTTAAAACACAAAACGAGATTTTAAATTCTGAAAATGATGTCTTAAATCAGAACAATGAGATATTAAATGAGCAAATGAACGGAAGTAAAAAAGTGAATTTCGATCTGAATATAAGTGAAGTTTAAGTCCCGTATTTAATTTCATAATCAGCTGAAGCGGCAGTAAAGAATGATTCCGGATTAATACAGATTGATTTTACTAAATTAAAACTTATATAAACATTAATTAAGTTTTTTAAGAAGCGCGGATATGAGATTTTACTGTAACTTTTGAAAAATACCGGTTTTAAATCTTAAACATTTACTGCCGGATTACCTGCCAGTTCCATTCCCTTTTCCAATGCTTCCCTGTTCAGCGGAATCAGATTATGATACCTTTCGGGCAGAACTTTTTTCAAACCTGACATAACATTATCAATAGTTAATACAGGTTTCTTTTTCAAAAAAGCGCCGAGAATTACCATATTCATGACTTTTGCATTATTAAGTTTTGTAGCTTCAATAGCCGCCTCAATCGGAACAACTTCAACATCGGAGCGTTTCGGCGGATTAAGAATAGTACTTGCTTCATAAATAAGCAAACCTCCGGGTTTGACTGCAGATTCGAATTTATCGAGTGACGGCTGATTCAAAGCTATTACTGTATCAAATTTAGTAAGTATGGGAGAACTTATTGCAGAATCGCTTATTATTACCATACAGTTAGCAGTGCCTCCTCTCATCTCCGGACCATATGACGGCATCCAGCTTACTTCCTTGTTTTCAATTACTCCGGCATAACAGAGAATCTGTCCCATTGTGAGAACTCCCTGTCCGCCGAATCCCGCTATTATAATTTCTTCTGTCATATTAATTTTCCTTCTGAGGTACTTTTAAATCGCCGAGCGGATAAAATGGCAGCATATTTTCTTCAAGCCATTTATTCGATTCGACTGGTGTCATTTTCCAGTTAGACGGACAGTTAGTGACAATCTCAACAAAACTCAAACCCTTTTTCAGTTCCTGATATTTGAATCCGTTGTAGATTGCTTTTTTTGCTTTCCGTACATGATTTGGTGAATTTACCGCCACGCGTGTACAGTAGTATACACCGGGCAGCTGAGCAATCAGCTCTGTAATTTTCAACGGATATCCCATATCATGCACATCACGGCCCATTGGTGTCGTTGTTGATTTCATTCCTACAAGCGTAGTCGGTGCCATTTGTCCGCCTGTCATACCGTAAATACCGTTGTTAATAAAAATAATCAGAATATTTTCGCCGCGGTTGCAAGTATGAATAGTCTCACCTGTTCCGATAGCAGCAAGGTCACCGTCACCCTGATAAGAAAACACATATTTTTCGGGAAGAACTCTTTTTATACCTGTTGCAACTGCCGAAGCTCTTCCGTGCGCGGCTTCAGTCATGTCAATATTGAAATAATTATAGGCAAACACTGCGCAACCGACCGGAGCTACACCAATGGTTTTATCCTGTATGTCAAGTTCTTCTATTACTTCAGCTATTAACCTGTGTGCAACTCCGTGTCCGCATCCGGGGCAGTAATGCATCGGAGTGCTGGTCAGAGTTTCCGGTCTGTCATAAACAAGATTATCGCTTATGCACACGCTTTCTTCAGCAATGACATCCTCGTAATGATTGTCACTGAGCATTCTTCTTTCATTCATACTGTTACTCCTTCATTTATTTCCACAATCCTGTTAAGAATTTCTTCGGGAGTAGGAATTATTCCTCCCATTCTGCCGATGAATTCAACCGGTAATTTACCGTTAACGGCAAGTTTTACGTCTTCAAGCATCTGGCCTGCGTTCATTTCAACCGTCAGAAATATTCTGGCATTATCAGCAATCCGGTTTATTTCTTCGTAAGGAAACGGGAACAGTGTTATTGGCCTGAAAACTCCTACTTTTATTCCTTTCTCAGCGGCAAGATCCGCTGCTTTTTTGCAAATTCTTGCAACAAGCCCGAAAGCAAGAAGTATAACATCAGCTTCTTCACAGTTTCTGGATTCAAATCTGATTTCTTCTTTTTCAATTGACCTGTATTTTCTCTGAAGATGAAGATTTGTTTCCTGCATTTTTTCAGGTTGTATGTGAAGAGAAGTTATAATTGATCTTTCTCTGTCTTTTGTCTTGCCTGTTGTAGCCCACGGGAGAAGTTCAAATTTTCTTTCAATATGAGGAAAAAGTTCGACTTTTTCCATCATCTGACCCAGTGCTCCATCGGTAAGAATCATAACGGGATTGCGCCATTTGAAAGCCAGTTCAAATCCGAGTTTAGTATGATCGACCATTTCCTGAATCGTTGACGGTGCAAGAACAATAAGTCTGTAATCACCGTGTCCTCCTCCTTTAACTGCCTGAAAATAATCAGACTGGGAAGGCTGGATTGTTCCTAACCCCGGACCTGCCCTTACTACATTCACAATAAGGCAGGGGAGTTCTGCACAGGCAATGTAAGAAAGTCCTTCCTGCATCAGACTGATTCCCGGTGAAGATGAAGAAGTCATTACTTTTTTGCCAGTTCCGGCAGCTCCGTATATCATATTAATGGAAGCAATTTCGCTTTCTGCCTGGAGAACAACCATGCCTGTCCTTGCATGTGCTTCTTTTGCAAGATACTCAAGCACTTCCGACTGCGGAGTGATTGGATATCCGAAATAAGCGTCGCAGCCTGCGCGGATGGCGGCTTCAGCGAGCGCTTCATTTCCTTTCATTAATTTTAATTCTTTCATGATTTAACCTTTACTGTTATATCTCCGGTTACATTTGTAATAGTTGCCACCTGTTCCTTCTTTTTATCGGTTCTACGGAAAACTTTTATTACACTGTCCGGACATACAAGTGCACAGTTAGTGCATCCTGTACAATTGTCTTCAATCTTTACGATGTAATGATAACCTTTTGAGTTTAGTTTCCGGGAAAGTTCAAGTGATTCCTGAGGACATGCCGATGCACAAAGTTCGCACCCTTTGCATTTTTCTATGTCAATTATAATGTCACCTTTTACTTTAGCCATTATTTACGGAATAAATTTATTATAAAAAAAGACAGGCTGCTTTTTGAGTGCAGCCTGTCCATATTAGTTGTATTTTTTATTGTTGCGGATAATATTTCTGATCCGCTCTTTATAGTAGTTTCTTTATCATTCATATCAGAATCATACAAATATTTTTTCTTTTATTGCTTATACAAAAATACGGAATTTTTGTGAAATATAAAGTATACAATTCGGGTGCAGTATGATTTTTTCGGATGAAAATTCAATCCGGGTTTTCAAATCGGCAAATATAACCGAATGCTTCATCAACGTTCATTGCTTCACCTTTTTTCCAGAACTTTTCAAATTTCTCTATACCAAGATTATCTTTCAGAGATGTTCTGAACATTTCGAATCTGTCCCGCTCGGCATCTGTCACATTCTTGTTTGATGCACTCATTAAAGATATGTATTTCTCCGCTGCAATGCATGCAGGCTCAAATTTCTTCAGCAGAAGGAAATTATATGCATATCCGTCAAATCCTTTTGCAAGACTGTATTTATCATTTAATTCTTTTGATATTGAAATTACTTCGCCGAAAAGCTTCATGGATTCAGAATATCTTTTATATTCTGTTTCTATTAATCCGATTGTGCTTAATGGAAATACAGAGATTCTTATATCACCCAGTTCTCTGGCAATCTTAAGGCTTTCCTCTAATAATTGCTGAGCTTTATCATGATATCCCTGCATATAATAAACAGCACCGAGATTATTTAATGCTATAGCTATTCCCTGTTTGTCGTTTAAATCCTTTCTTAAAGAGAGACTTTCTTCGTAATAAGAAACTGCTTTATTATAATTCAGAAGCCAGTATTCAAGAAGTCCGATGTTGCCTATTATCTTTGCCTGATTTACATAATCATTGAGCTTTCTGAACAGTGCAAGGCTTTCTTCAAATTTTTCGCGGGCTTCGTCATATCTGCTTTGCTGCATTAATGCGGATGCAAGTAACTGCAGATTAGCGGCAATGTATGCTTCATTTTTTATTTCTTTTGCAATGGCTAAACTTTTTTCATAATAAAAATTAAGCTTTTCATAATCAGATATGTAAAGATTCATGACTCCAAGCGCAAGCAATGACCGCGCTTCCCAGTCTTTGCTCTTCACTTCACTGAATAATTCAACGCATTTTTCCAAAAATATTCCTGAGTCTTTGTATTTTCCCTTTTGAATCAGAAAAAATCCTTTCCAGTAAAGACCCTTTCCGGTCAGTTCCGGATCTTCTGAATTTAAATTTTTCATTGCCCTGTCTATATATTCCAGACCTTCCGAAAAGTAACTCTGTACCTCCCAGAATTTTCCTAATGCCGAACAAAACTTCATTGCAAGTGTTGAATCATTCTCAAGCGATGCGCGGATGCATTCTCTTATGTTTTCATAATCATCTTTTATCCTGATCAGCCATTCTCTTTGTCCTGAACCCCTGAGCTTTTCTTCAGAATTCTCCGTGAATTTATAATAATATTCGCAGTATTTCGCCTTTAGTGCTGATGAATTTTCCGATTCTGCTGATTTGTAACTGCCGTATTGCCTGATTGTTTCGAGCATAGTATATCTTATGTTGTATTCCGATTCATAAACTTTAAGAAGTGATTTGTCCGTCAGATTTGAAATTAAATCAAGTATTTCGGATTCTTCAAGATTATTATCCTGACATATTTTTTCTGCAGCTTCCAGCGTGCATCCTCCGTTAAACACAGATAATCTGAGAAAAAGTATTTTTTCTTTTTCTGAAAGCAGGTCATAGCTCCAGTCTATCATTGCTTTAAGAGTCTGCTGTCTCGGCAATGATGTCCGTTTTCCGCCTGTAAGAAGATTAAATCTGTTTTTAAGACGTTCGAGGATTTTATCAACCGGGAGAATCTTAACTCTTGCAGCTGCGAGTTCGATAGCAAGCGGAATGCCGTCAAGTTCATGACAAAGCTGTCCAATAATACGGAAGTTATCGGCTGTAATTTTAAATTTTACATTTACTGCATTTGCACGCTCTGTAAACAAACGCACAGATTCAAAACGTGTTATGCTTTCAAAATCAAGTTCACTGTTCACATCCGGAAGAGACAAGACCGGCACTTTGTAAATTAATTCACCTATGCTGTGCAAAGGTTCTCTGCTGCTGGCAAGAATCTTTAATTTCGGACATGACTTCAGCAGAATATCAGTCAGCTCTGCGCATTCTTTTACAAGGTGTTCACAATTATCCAGTATAATCATTAATTCCTTTTCTTTAAGATAATCAATGAGGACTGAATTTATATCTTTTTTTCCGTCAGGATTAATTTCCAACACAGATGCAATTTCTGTATTAATTGTTAATGGATCAGAAAGAGAAGCCAGTTCTGCAAGAAAAACGCCGTTTGCAAAATCACTGAGCAGTTCTGCTCCCGCTTGAAGTGCTAGTCTTGTTTTTCCGGAACCTCCTGCTCCTGTTAATGTCAGCAGATGCGTTTCTGAAATAAGTGACTTTATTTCGTTAATTTCATTTTCTCTTCCGATAAAGCTAGTTAACTGGACAGGTAAATTATTCGGCCGCAGATCAAGTGTCTTCAGCGGAGGAAAATCTTCCTTTAAACCTTCTGATAAAACCTGATACAGATGTATAGGATGAATCAGATCCTTTAATCTTCTTTGCCCTAAATCCCTGTATGAAATTTCAGAAGGAGTTTTTGATTTGGCGGAAGTATAAACATCTTTTGAAAGTATTATCTGGCCACCATAAGCAGCAGACATGACTCTGTTTGACCGGGCAAGAGTCAGATATCCGGAATAATCTCTGCCTATCCATTCAGCTTCGCCCGAATGAATTCCGATTCTTACTTTTAAATCTGTATCATCCGTTTTTCCGTTATTCAGCATCATCTGAATCTGACATGCCGCAATAACCGCATCTGCGGAATCTTCGAATGCACAGCAAAACGCATCGCCTATTGATTTAAAAGTATAGCCGTTGTTTTCCGAAATTATTTTGCGGAAAATGTTCTCATGATCCAGCAGTATATTATGCATTTTACCGGCATACTTTTGCGCAAGTTTTGTGCTGCCTTCTATATCAGTGAAAAGAAATGTGACTATGCCTGAAGGGGGAATTGTCATTTATTAATCTTTCTGATGGCTTTTTAAACAATATTAATTAAATTATGTCTTTAAAATAATGCCAGTTTTTATTCTTAAACTTATAATCTAATGTAGGAAAAGCTGAATTCTGCAATGAATTATTTTGATTCGTTAACCGTTCAGAAAATACAAATCATTTCTTTGCAATAATTATAAGGGATTGAAAGTAAGATTTAATATATTTCTTTGTTCACCTGCCCGGTTTTATTTTGTTAAATAAGTACTGATAATTTATTGTATCCGTAAAAAAACATAATATACTTCATAAATTTTTGAATAATTCCGGTTCCCTGTTTAAATCCGGGGAAGACTTTCAGATACGGACTGAACAGAGATTAAATCAGCAGGAATAATTGTATACTAAAACTATTATAAGAATTGTTTTACTGCAGCATATTAATTAATTTGACATATAACAATTAAAATATACTACAATGAAAAAACTTACACTTGCGGTAATGATGCTGATAATTTCATTAACTGCAGTAAATTTAATTATATTTCCGGATCCGGCAAATTCTGGAACAATTTCATCTGATAAAATTCCTCAGGAAAAATATTCCAAAGTAAAAATATTCGCCGGAAATGAAACTGAAATTAAAAAAATAAATGAAAAAGGTCTGTATTTCGATCACGTTGATTTCATTGACGGAGAATCATTTATAACCTGGCTTTCGGAATCGGAAATCAGAATGTTAAGAAATTCCGGCATCCCTTATCAGATTTTAATTGAAGACTGGATGGAATATTACAGAAGTCTTCCACAGATGTCACCTTCAGAAATCAGTGAAGCAATTCAGCAGTCAACGGATGAATATAACGTAAGTCATTCCATATACGGAAGCATGGGGGGATTTCTTATTTTCAGTGAAGTTGTAAATAAACTTGATTCAATGAGAACAGAATATCCGGGTCTTATTTCGGAAAAATTTTCCATAGGTAATACTGTTGAAAACAGACAAATGTGGACTGTAAGAATGTCGGATAATCCTAATGTTACAACCGGAAGACCGGAAGTCTGGATTCACGCTCTTATTCATGCAAGAGAGCCGATGAGTATGGAGCAGAGTCTTTATTTCATGTACTGGCTGCTGGAAAATTATAATATTGATCCGATAGCAACTTATATACTTAAAAACAGAGAGCTGTATTTCACTCCTGTTTTTAATCCGGACGGATATGAATATAACCGATCAATCAGTCCTACCGGAGGCGGTATGTGGAGGAAAAACAGAAAACTTAATTCCGGAACTAATTACGGTATTGATCTGAACAGAAATTTCGGACCTTACGCATTCTGGAATTCTTCAAACAACGGTTCTTCCACTGATCCGACAAGCGATACATACAGAGGAGTCGCTCCGTTCTCAGAGCCGGAGGATTTTAATGCAATGAATTTTGTAAATTCAAGAAACTTTAAGGGAATCCTGAGCTATCATACTTACGGAAATTATCTGATCAGACCATGGGGATATGTTGACGCTCCTACACCGGACGAAAAAATATTCCAGAGCTTTTCACAGGACATGGTTTTGAATAATCACTTTACCCTCGGAAGATCCAATCAGACTGTAAATTACGGTGTAAGAGGAGTAACCGATGACTGGTATTATAATGATTCAGGGCATTCAAAAGCATTTGCCATGACACCCGAAGTCGGTACGAGTTCAGACGGATTCTGGCCGCTGCAGTCGAGAATACTTCTTCTGGCGCAGTCTACTGTTGCGCAGAATATTTATTTCGCGCTTGCATGCGGTGACTATGTTGCACCTTACAAAACATCACTTAACAAAGAAAGCTATAATCAGGGAGAGCCGGGAGTTTATAAAATTTATTTTAAAAACAAAGGTCTGCTCAATGCACAAAACGTAAAAATTGAATTTACAACTCAGAATTCTCTGCTGAATATTCAAACAGGGACTTATTCTTATCTGAATATTGCTTCAATGACTTCGGACAGTGCCGAATTTAATTTTGTAGTCGCTAATAATGCGCCGGTTAACAGCGCAATAAAGGCAACATTAAGGATTAAGCAGAACGAAACCAGCATAGTTTACACTCAGGATGTATATATTGCTGTCGGAAACGGCAATGTGCTTTTTCTTGACAGCGCTGAAAACGGAATCTCAAGGTGGACTGCTGCCGGAGGATGGGGATTAACAACTTCACAGTATTATTCTCCTTCTAATTCATTTGCAGACAGCCCTACTGGAAATTATACCAATACAACTACGAGGTCGCTTACTCTCACTACAGCACTAAATATTTCTGCAACTCCTGTACTTTATTTAAGCTACTGGTACAAACATACAATCGATACTCTGGATAATGCTTATGTCGAGGTTTCTACGAATAACGGTACGACGTGGAATTCAGTGAAATTTTATAATAAGACAGTCAGTACATGGACAAAGGAAGTACTTGATATTTCAACTCTTACTGCGGGTTCAGCTTCACTAAAAATCAGATTTTCTGTAGTAAGCAACGGCAGTGTAGTGGCGGACGGAATATATATTGATAATATAAAGCTGACAGGTTACAGCAATCCTCCCACAGGAATTACGGAGATTATTGAAATTCCGGAACAATATGCATTGTCTCAGAATTTTCCGAATCCTTTTAATCCGAATACATTAATTAATTACAGTCTTCCGGGAAGCGGAAATGTTCTGCTGAAAGTATATGACATAATGGGCAGGGAAGTAATAACGCTTGTTAACGAAATGCAGAATGCCGGAAGTTATTCCGTAAATTTTAACGGAAGCGGATTGTCAAGCGGGATGTATTATTATAAAATTGAAAGCGGCAATTTTTCGGATACAAAGAAAATGATTCTCGTAAAGTAAATTCAGACGAATCTGAATGTAAAGATGCAGCACAGAAATATACGTGCTGCATCTTTTTATATCCGGTATTAATAATTAGTTGAAATATATAACTGTAGCAAACTGAAATTTTATAAAGGCAGTTTATTGAAATATTAACTGTTCAGTTTAAGTTCATTTAACACATTATTCGCCGTGTCAAAATCAAATCCTCTTGAAATCAGATAGCTGAAGCATTTTTTTCTCCTGTCAAAATCACTCATTGATTTTAATTTTTTTGCATATTTTTCCGTAAGCTTAATTGCGGAACTGAATTCATCTGTTTCATTGTAAATTTCATTCAGGGCATTATCTGCGGTTTCAGATTCAATGCCCTTTCCAGTAAGTTTTAATTTTATCAGTCTTCTGCCTGACGGCTTGCTGTTTAATCTGCTTTCAATGTAAAGCTTCGCATAAGCCCTGTCATCAATGTATTTCAGCTCTGTAAACTGACTTATTATTTTCTTTATTGAATTTTCGGATATTTTATTTGCTTTCAGTTTTCTGTAAACTTCCTTTTCGCTGCGGGGTTTATAGGAAAGGAAAGAATAGGCGATGTATTTTCCGAAACACAATTCGTCGTAATCCCTGATTTCATTTAACTTCTCTTCCGGTAATTCATCATTTGATCTTAATCCGAATTTCTGAACCGTATCTTCATACAAGCCAAATGCAAATTCATTATCCAGATAAATGTTATATCTGTCCCTGATTTTTTTCTGTTTTTCAATTGCAGTGATTTTCATTTTTTCTCTGAAATAAAAAAACTGCTGAACCGTTTTTAAATTCAGCAGTTAATATTTTTAGTAAAATCCAGACTACTTTTTCTTTGAGCCGGATTCCTCTTTTTTGGAATTTTTATCTTCCGGAGAATTTTCGGATTCCCCGTTAATCATTCCGACTGCAGTTTTTACTTCTTTAAATAGTTTCTTCAGAATTTCCTTATCCTCAAGAAGAAGCTTCTTTACACCTTCTCTTCCCTGCATCCTGTTTTCACCGTACTGAAACCATGCGCCGGATTTCTTTATAATTTCCTTATTAACAGCCAGATCAATAAGGTCGCCGATTTTTGAAATTCCTTCATTATACATAATATCAAACTCAACTTCCTTGAAAGGCGGGGCAACTTTATTCTTTACAATTTTAACTTTTGTCCTGTTTCCGATAACATCCGTACCTTCTTTTATTGCGGCAATTCTTCTGATATCCATCCGTATAGATGCATAAAACTTAAGGGCTTTACCTCCAGTGGTCGTTTCCGGACTGCCGAACATTACACCAATTTTTTCTCTCAGCTGATTTGTAAAAATAAGTACAACATTTGATTTTGAAACTGCAGCTGTAAGCTTTCTCAGTGCCTGTGACATTAATCTGGCCTGCATACCCATTACAGAATCACCCATTTCACCTTCAATTTCAGCTCTCGGAGTTAAAGCAGCTACAGAGTCAACGACAATTACATCAAGCGAATTGCTTCTTACGAGAGTTTCACAGATTTCCAGCGCTTGTTCACCGTATTCAGGCTGAGATATAAGAAGATTATTTACATCCACGCCGAGTTTCTGACCATAACCAGTATCAAGAGCATGTTCTGTATCAATAAAGGCTGCAAGTCCACCGTTTTTCTGGGCTTCAGCAATAATATGAAGACACAAAGTAGTTTTTCCTGAAGATTCCGGACCGTAAATTTCAATAATCCTGCCTCTGGGGACACCTCCGATGCCCAGTGCAGCATCAAGAGATATTGAACCAGTTGAAATGGATGCAATTTTAAGAATAGGTTTGTCTCCTAATTTCATTATAGCGCCTTTTCCGTGATCCTTCTGAATCTGCTCAAGTGCTATGTCTAAAGATTTCTGTTTTAAAGATTTTTCGTCTGACATTTATGTTTGTTAAAATTTAAAAAAAACCCGCATCAATATATTTAATTACTTTCAAATTTAATATGAATTTTACTTTCTTGAATGCTGAAATGAATTTACATTAGCTTCAGAGTAAAATTATTCAATAAAAAAGCTGTATCCGTATTACTGGATACAGCTTTTTAAAAATAAATCAGTATATCTTAAATAATTACTTGGTTCGTTTGAATTCAATCCTTCTGTTCTGGAATCTTCCTTCCTCAGTGTCATTTGTTGTTACCGGCTGGTCAGGACCGGCACCGACAGTTGTAATTCTGGAAGCTGATATACCGTTGCTTACAAACCATTCTTTGACTGATTCAGCGCGTTTTAAAGAAAGTTCCATATTCCAGTTCCTTGAACCTGTGTTGTCTGTGTGACCTATAATTTCCACTTCAACATCCGGATTATTTTTCATTGAACTCAATGCTAATTCCAGTTTATCTTCTGCAAGGGAAGTTATTTCCCAGCTGTTTGTGGCAAAATTAATTCCTTCCAGCAGAACAACCTGACCGACCTTTATTGCAGGTTCTTCCTTTGGTTTCGGAAGATCATCATCAGGATTCAAAGGATCTGTTCCTCTGCCTACTTCGACACCGTCATTAATTGAACCAAGATCTGTATCCGGTAAATTCGGGTTTGTTTTATATTTCAGAACTTCATCACCGTCAATTAATCCGTCATTATCAGTATCGCTGTCAGTCGGAAGAGTCTTATATGTGTTCAGCTCTTCATTATCCATTAATTTGTCTGAATCTGTGTCTTTATTAAGAGGATTTGTGGAATATTTTCTGATTTCATCACAGTCTCCCAGAGAATCTCCGTCAGTATCCACGCTGAGAGGATTTGTCTTATATGTATCAACTTCTTCTCCGTCTTTACAGCCGTCTCCGTCAGTATCGGGATTTTCCGGATCTGTTTTTAACTGTTCCTCCCTGCACTTTGTAAGACCGTCTTTATCTTCGTCGGTATTACAGTCGTCGCTGCCTGCAAATGTCAGACCCAGACCAAGATGACCTTCTGCATCTTCCCACTCACCGAGCACAAAATTGTTAAGCTGATCGGTAAACGGATACGATGCACCGGCGCTTAAATCCATTAAAACATTCTTGGATAGCTTTATTTCAGTGCCGATACCGACAGGAATTATTGCAGTCCAGCCTTTATCTTTTTCGGCATATTCAGGGATATTAATTGTTGAAGGGAGCTGAGTAACATTATAATATTCAAGTCCTGCTCCGACATAAAAATAAGGATTCCAGTTATTTGAGGCAAAAGGCGTGAATTTTAATCTGACGTCAATTGGTAAAATATTTGTTTTAACATCATGATCGTGATCATCGGATGAAGAATCAGCGCTCGAATGTTCATTAAAATCATCATCAGTTTCATACTGACCGTAACCTGCACCGATTTCAATAGCGATTGAGTTTGTGAGTTCAAAATCCAGGAATCCTCTGCCAAGAAATGAATAAGCAGCACTGAATTCTGAAAAAGGTAATAACTGATAATACTGAATTCCGCCTTTTACATTATAATTTTTAAATTGTGCGTTTGCTGAAAATGCGGTGAAAAACAGCAAAAATAACAAAATTGTATATCTTGCTTTCAAATTGCCTCCTTTTTAGTTTGTGCAAATTAATTAATATTTAAAGTAATTTAAAGTATATTTTGAAAAAGAGATAAATTCAAAGAATTTTTTTAAGCAGAATAAGTTGAATAACGTAAGTAAAATTGAGAATAGAATGAAACAAACAAGAACAGGTAAAAATTATGACAGGAAAACACAGTAATCCTCAGTAAAGCATCACCGGGCTCTCTTCTTTGCATCAGCATAAACTGACTGGTGAGCAAAATCTATTTTTCCCAGAAAATCATAGACTTCTCTGTCACCGTAATCCAGGAATATTTCTGCTATTTCTGTTGCTTTTGAATCAAAGAAAATATCGATGTTAAAAGACTTTACTTCTGATTTTTTTATGTCACTGATAACTTCAAGAGCGTCAAGAATATTAATCTGCGCGCCTTTTCTTTTCAGTGAAAGCGAATCAAGTCCGGTATACATATATTCAAAATACCCGTATCTGAAATTATCAAATCTGATGTTAAGCAGTTCCTGAACAAGCTGCATCCTTGAAGCCTTTGCGCCGCCTCCGGTATCATTCCAGCCCTTCAGATTTATAGATACTTTGTTGCATATATCGAGAGCTTTCTGGAAATACCGGTTCCCTCCTTTGGGATTATACGAATCTTCATCGTATCCCACGATCATATATGCATAATAATCCAGTAAACTAAGAAATGAATCAAATCTCTGATCATTTTTTATAAGCGGAATATTATCATTGTAGATAAATTCAATTCTTTCATCAAGAAATCTGAAAGCTATAGAAAATTTCTGCTGTCCGTTGTTAAAGGGATTATAAACCTCCCTCTGGCTTGTCACAAATAATTTAGCGTCATAGCTTAGAGTTGTTAAATTTACGCCCGTAAAATTGAACTGCATAGCTACATTTATAGGAGGAATCTTTTCATCATGATATTTATTGCTGTTGAGATATTCTTCAACTCTTCTTTTAAAGTTTACAAGCTTTTCCTGAGCATCTGCCGGAATAAGAGAAGCATCGACGGTTACCGTAACCTTCAAATCCTGATACTGGGAATATGTTTTATCCGTGAACGAAAAGTAAATTACTACAACAATTAAAAACCATTTAAATTGACTTTGCATTTTCTATTGCTTTCAATTAATTTTATTCGAGAAATTCAAAATACTGAATTTAAGATTCAATACAATTAAACATTTGAATTATGAAAAAAACTTTTTCTTCACTGTTTATTCTGGCTGCCATAAACGGCACTTATGCTCAGTTTGAAAGCACTGACATCGGTGCAAGAGCATCCGGATTAAACGGTGCTTTTACTTCAGTTTCGGATAATTCGCTGGCAATATTTTATAATCCTTCCGGATCAGGTCAGATGAAATACCGTGAAGTTTCAGTTTTTTACAATCCTTCTCCTTTCGGAGTAAGTGAAGTTTCAACTTTAGCTTTAACTTATGCAGAACCATTAAAATTCGGTACTTTCGGTCTTGGAATAAAATCTTTCGGTTACGAATTGTACAGGGAGTCTAATGTAATTTTATCATACGGAAATAGTTTTACGGATAAAATCTTTCTCGGATTTAATCTGAATTATTATTATCTGAATATAAAAAATTATAATACTGCTTCCTCATTCGGTGCTGATATCGGTGCAATGGCTTATATTTCCGGAACTCTGAAATGGGGGTTCTTTGCCAAAAATATAACAGGAGCAACAATCGGAAAATCAGGAGAAAAGCTGGCTCAGGTTTACAGAACAGGCTTTACCGCCAAGCCCCGGGAAGATCTGAATCTTATACTTGAAGCAGAAAAAGATGTCAGATATCCTTTATCGGTAAAAGCAGGACTTGAATATTTTGTAAATGAATATATAGATCTGAGAGCAGGTGTGGGAACCGAGCCTGCGGCTTTTTCAGGAGGTTTAAGTCTTAACTATAATCTGTTTCAGCTTGATTATTCAATTTATTCAAACGGAGAACTCGGAATAACAAATCAGGGATCCCTTACGATAAATTTCGGCGGCAATAAAGCAAAAAAAAACTCGATGACAATGCTTAAGAAAGCATTTGCGGATTAATGAAAGGATTTCATTGAAATTCAGAAGATTAGGGAACTGCGGTGCGAAAGTAAGCGTAATCGGCTTCGGAAGCTGGCTTACAATCGGAGGCAGTGTGAATTCAAAAACAGCAGCAGAGCTTGTCAGAACTGCGTTTAACAGCGGAATAAATTTTTTTGATACAGCTGATGTGTACGGGTTTGGTTCGGCAGAGAAATTTCTCGGTAAAACACTGAAAGAATTCAGAAGGCAGGATTTGTTCATAGCAACAAAGTGTTTCGGCAAAATGTCCGGTAATCCGAACGACAAAGGACTATCAAGAAAACATATTTTTGAGTCAGTTCACAATTCACTGATAAATCTTAAAACAGATTATATAGATCTGATGCAGTGTCACAGATATGACATTGAAACCGGACCTGAAGAAACCTGCAGGGCTTTTAATACTTTAATTGAACAGGGTAAAATATTATACTGGGGCACAAGTGAATGGACAAAAGATGAAATCAGCACTGCCGTGAATATCTGCGAAAAAAATAATTTACATAAACCGGTTAGCAATCAGCCGCAGTACAGCATGTTTGCAAGAGAAATTGAAAAAAACGGAGTAATGAAATACTGCACGGAAAAAGGCATAGGGCAGGTTGTCTGGTCTCCTCTGGCGCAGGGAGTTCTGACCGGGAAATACAACCGAAAGAACATTGACAGGAATTCCAGACTTCTTGATAAAAACAACAATAAATTCGTTAAAAATTTTGCCGTAAAAAAGAATCTGGATAAAGTTGATAAGCTGATTAAACTCTCCGGGGAAGGTGGTATCAGTGTTTCAAATCTTGCGCTTGCCTGGTGTCTGCGAAATGAAATAATTTCAAGCGCTATTACATCCGCAACTAAACTACCGCAGTTAAAAGAAAACATTAAAGCGGCTGATGTAGAATTATCTGAAGCTGAATTAACTAAAATAGAAAAAATATTAAAGGAATGAATTATTTAGTAATCGGAGAACCCTGTGTGGATTTGATCCATAAGTCAAACGGAGAAACACTTCACAGTTACGGAGGTATTCTTTATTCGTTAATCAGCTTGGCAGTTCTTTCGGGAAGCAAAGACAGCGTAACCCCTTTAATGAATCTCGGTGAAGATGAATTTGATAACGTAATTAATATTTTAAAGCAATATCCTAAAATAAAAACTCACGGAATCAATAAAGTAAAACATCCTACCCGGAAAGTTAATCTTTATTATAATTTATACAACACCGACAAAAGCGCAAGAATAGAAAAATCGACAGAGCCTACATATACACTGGATTACAGACAGTGTGAAGGGTTTCTAAAATCAGCAGATGCAATACTTGTTAACATGATATCCGGAGTTGACATAACACTTGATACGCTAAAAAACATCAGAAGAAATTTTAAAGGTTACATTCATATTGACATACATAATATTGTCATGAATACAAAGGAAGACGGAAGCAGGGTGCATATGCCGGTGGATAACTGGTATGAATGGTGCACAAATACAGATACGGTTCAGATGAATGAATTTGAAATTGCAACACTTACCAGAGATAAATTATCAGAATACAGAATTGCAGAGGAGATACTTTACAACAGAAACTATGACGTAAAGGGACTTATTGTAACAAGAGGCAAGGTCGGTGTCACGGGATTTGTAAGGAAAGAAAAAAAATACGGAAACGAAAAATTCAATGATTTGGATCATATTGAGATTGCATCCGTCGAAAATCCTAAATTCGTTGATTCCACAGGATGCGGGGACGTATTTGCATCATCGTTTGCTCTTGATTATTCTGTCAACGGAGATTTTGTAAAAAGCATACATTTTGCAAACCGGATGGCTTCATACAACTCTTCTCTTGAAGGAATCGGACAGCTTGAAAGGCTGCGCTGATATTTTTAAAATAATTTTTCCGGATAATTATAAATACAGACAGGTAAAACTGAAACAGGACAGAATATGAAAATATTAGTAACAGGATCCAATGGACTGCTGGGACAGTCGATTACTTCAATTTTTACCCGTGAATCTGATTTTGATATTATTCTTACTTCGGCAGAGGAGAAATCTTTTCTTTCATACGGACATCATTATGAGATGCTTGATATTACAAAGAAGGATGATGTTAAAAGAATCACCGATTATTATTCACCGGATGTTGTAATTAACTGTGCAGCATATACAATCGTAGACAAATGTGAAACAGAAAGAGAGCTGTCATGGAAAATAAATGTTGACGGAGTAAAGAATCTGATAATTGCAGCCAGAAGGAATAAAAGCAAGATAATCCATTATTCAAGCGATTATGTCTTTGACGGAAAAAACGGACCATATACGGAAGAATCTGTTCCTAATCCGATTTCATTTTACGGTAGAGAAAAACTTGCAAGCGAAAACGCGCTTATAACGAGCGATATAAATTTCGCCATTATCAGAACCGTTGTGCTTTACGGAATAGGTGTCGGCATTAAGCAAAACTTTGTTCTCTGGTTTATTGACAAACTCAGGAATAACGAGCCGGTTAACATTGTAACCGATCAGATAAGCAATGTTACGAATATTGATGACCTAGCATTCGGTACGTTAAAAATTGCGGAAAAAGATCTCAGGGGAATTTACAACATAGCCGGTGAGGATATTCTATCAAGATACGAATTTGCATTAAAGATCTGCGATGTTTTTAAACTGAATAAAGACCTTGTCAGGCCAGTTATTACCGCAACTCTTAATCAGCCTGCACCGAGACCGCTTAAATCCGGACTAACAACTTTCAAAATGCAGTCTGAACTCGGATTCAAGCCGATGGATTCGCTTGAAGGATTAAGACTTCTGAAAACACAGCTCGGATATTAATAAAAAAATAAAACGATTAAATAAATGTTAGATGTAAAACTAATAAGAGATAATCCGGAATTTGTAAAAAGTAAACTGAAACTTAGAAATGAAAACCCGGATATTATTGATAAAATTCAGGAACTTGACAGGATCAGGCTTGAGTTTATCAGAAAATCAGAAACTTTGAAGGAACTCAAAAATTCTGTTTCAGATGAAATTGCAGTGATTAAAAAATCCAAAGGAGATGCTTCCGGAAAAATTTCTGAAATGAAAAAAGTAGCTGAGGAAATAAAAACTCTTGATGAAGGACTGAGGAATACAGATTCTGAAATTGATATATTGCTGAAATACATTCCGAATCTTCCTCATGATTCTGTTCCTGAAGGCAAATCGGAAAAGGATAATGTTCAGATACTCGAATGGGGTGAAAAGAAAACCGTTGATTTCAGGATTTCAGATCACATAGAACTCGGTAAAAAACTAGACATACTGGATTTTGAAAGAGGAGCAAAGATTTCCGGAAGCGGATTCAGTTTGTATAAGGGTAAAGGCGCAAAGCTCGAAAGAGCACTTATTAATTTCATGCTGGATGAACAGATTAAAAACGGCTATACTGAAGTAATGACGCCTGTGCTTGTAAGCAGGGCTTCAATGGAAGCAGCCGAGAAAGTTCCTAAATTTGAAGATGACATGTATTATATGGAAAAAGATGATCTGTTTGCAATTCCCACCGCAGAAGTTCCGATACTAAATATACACAGGGATGAAATATTAAAGCCTGAGGATCTTCCGGTAAAGTACTGCGGATTTACGAATTGTTTCAGACGCGAAGCGGGAAGTTACGGAAAAGATACAAAAGGTTTTTTAAGAGTTCATCAGTTCAATAAGGTAGAACTGATTAACTTTTGTCTTCCGGAAAATTCATACACTGAACTCGAAAAAATGCTTGAAGATGCTCTCGGGATACTTAGAAAGTTAAATATTTACCACAGAGTAATTGAATTATGTTCGGCAGATATAGGATTTGCCGCAGCAAAATGCTATGATATAGAAGTCTGGTCATATGCAGAAAACAAATGGCTTGAAACTTCATCCGTCAGCAACTGTACTGATTTTCAGACAAGACGCGCAATGGTAAGATACAGGAAAGTGCTTGAAAGCAATAAAACCCGTACAGAATTCGTGCATGCGCTTAACGGTTCGGGACTTGCGACTTCAAGGCTAATGGTGGCTTTGCTTGAGGCTTATCAGACTGAAAGCGGAAATATAAGCGTACCTGAAGTATTAAGAAGTTATACGGGGTTTGACGTTATCTGATTTTCAGTTAAACTTCTTTTTTGCAAGTACAACAGCGCCGACAATTGCAGCAAGAAGCAGAAATGAAGCGAGTTCAAAAGGGAATGAATAATTGGTGAACAATTCGACACCGAGTGATTCAGCCGTTCCCAAAGTCAGAGCTTTATCAGAAATTTTATTATACTTTGAACCGAATCCGAAATAAATCGTAAAAGCCAGAAGGCAGAATAAAAATATTGACAGCAGAACAGAAGTAATTTTCTTATAAGATACCATTTCTCTCAGCTTGCTTTCATCCTGAAGGTTCAGAAGCATTATTACAAATAAAAACAAAACCATAATAGCACCCATATATACCAGAACCTGTATAATTGCAATGAACTGCGCTTTCAGGAGAAGATAAAGTCCCGAAACGGTAAAAAAATTCAATACAAGAAATAAAGCGCTTGATATAGGACTACGTCTTGTAATCATTAAAATTGCCGATGCTATTGAGATTACTGCCAGGAAGAAAAAGAGAACTGTTTCAAGATCAAATTTCATAAATACGGCTGATTTTTTTTATGCAATATATAATTTAAATTCTAAATTTGTAATTCCAATTATACAGAACCCGGATGTCTGATTTATTCAGAAAGGATACGCAAATCCCTGCAGGACGTATAAGTAAATTTAAACGTTGTTATAATTTGATTAGATTAAACTAAACAAAAAATCATGAAAGATTCTTTGCTTACCGATTATAAAAAAAAGGAAATTGTAAAATCGATTTCAAAAAAAGACTATCCCCGGATAATTTCCATTCTCGAAAATATAAAAACCGTTCATGCAAATACGGCAAAAACAAAGGATAAAAGATTTGTTATCAGTGAAATTGTTCGGTATATTTTGAACAATTCTTCAGACAAGGAAAAGGACTTCTTCAATACCGGAACTTACTTCTGCAAAAGAAATGAAGATGTTTCGAAGGAAATCGGAATTTCTTTAATCTGGAGATCATATGGAAAATACCGAAAGGAAACCGAAAGTATTTTCCTTTTAACAGCTGATGATCCTAACTGGGAAGTCAGGGAGTATGCGGGAGTATCTTTTGCAGCTGCACTGAATCACAATGACAGCTTTTACAGGACTTTGCAGAAATGGTCTAAGCATAAATCCGAAAATGTCCGCCGTGCCGTCGTAATATCCGCACTGGGATACCGTGACGCAGAAAGATACAGAAAAGCTTTTCTTCTGTTAGAACCTTTGCTTTTTGACAATTCAAAATATGTAAGAAAAAATCTTGGTCCTTTTATACTGGGATCATGTTTCGGCAATAAATTTCCCGAAGAAATCCTGAAGCAGCTTAAAAAGTGGGGGAAATACCGCGATGAAAATGTCAGATGGAATGTCATTATGGCATTTAACAACAGTTACGGAAACAAGCATCCGGAATATGCATTTGATGTTCTGAAAATGTTTACCGGTGACATAGATATTACAGTAAAAAGAGCTCTAATGTCAACATTGAATTTTCTAGGTAAAAGGCACGGTAAGGAAGTAAAAAAGTTTATTGATAAATATAAACTGAATAAAGATAAAGAAGTATATTAAGAGTTTTTTATTTTTATTATTTCAGCTGCAATACTGACGGCAATTTCCTCAGGTGTATCACTGTTAATGTCCAGACCTACAGGAGCATGAATTATTTTCAGCCTGTTTCTGTCTGCCCCCTCCTTGACCGCTTCATTGAAAATCTTTTTTATTTTAACCTTTGTTCCCATTATTCCCGTATAACGGACTTTTTTATTTATTACCTGCATCATTGATTCCTTATCCGACAGATAGCTTTTTGTGAGAATTACTACATAAGTCTGATTACCTTCTTTTATATATTTTCCAAGTTTGCCGTAAGGCGCAGTGATAAATTTATCCGCATAAATGTTCTTCATAATTAATTTCAGATCCTTTCTGTCGTCATAAACCGTTACATGGAAATCCAGTTCTGTCATAAGTCTTGACAATGCCGCACCGACATGACCTCCTCCGACAATGAATACAAAGTTTTTCAGTCCGATAGTTTCTTCATAATTCCAGTTGCTTTCATCTGTAAATGTAAACTTGTAAGGTATATCATTTATTTTGTTTTTGACAATATCTATACCCTTATCTGAAAACAAAAGCTTTCCGGGTTTGTATAAAGAAATATAATTTACAATTTCAGAAATCTTCTTTTCATCTTTTTTGCTTAATGAAATCATAAAGTTTGTCTGTGAACCCGCGCAGATTAAGCCGGATTTCCTGACACCGGATTTTCTGTTATGAAAAAGTTTTTCAATCCTGTTTGTTTCCTGCTTTGCTTTAAAAAATTCTTTACATGTGTTAAGAATATTATACTCCATAATCCCGCCGCCGACTGAACCCGTAAAATCGCCGTTTGAAGAAACCGCCATTTTGAAACCTTCTTTTCCGGGTGAACCGTTTTCGTGATGTACAACGGCAATGAGAATTATATTGTTGTCTTTCCTGATGTTATGAAGGATGAAATTCCACAGATGAGATTCTTTCATCTTAATGTCTTATATTAATATTGAAGTATCAGAAAATTCCTGTACATTACTTTTCCTGTACAAGTTCATAAGTACTTTTTCCGGGGTGAAAGGAGAAGAATA